>CAYHZS010000086.1:0-1584 GCA_964361185.1 uncultured Candidatus Saccharibacteria bacterium | reverse complement strand
AACTCCCCAAACATTTCGTCCAAAGTTAAACTGCCCGCAGTGGGACTATAAAAATGTCCGTCTATGAATTTATCAGACATATTAAAAACCCATAACTAATACCTTACCATAACAAAAAACCATTAAAAAATCAAAGGGACAAAATTGCTTTGTCCCTTTGCGAAAATTCAAAAAGTTCTAAGTTAGGGAGCCCACAGCCACGCCACGCACCTCCTTGCGCTTTGCGACGCTTGCCTCCTCCAGTAATATAACATTTTCAGCCGTGATTGTTTTGATCATGGTGCTTCTTACGCCTTTTTCGCGCCAACAACCGCCATCGTAAGTGGCACGGACAGCTTGGCGGCCATAATCAACAAATATCTGGGCAATTTCCGAAATTGGCATACCGTTATCGCCAATACAGGCGATATCGGAAAGACGGAATACCGGTCCTTTACCGTTAAACATAACGGACAGGCCCTTTTCGCTCTCATCTCCCTCACCCAGCCATTTAACAACCGCTAGGTCTGTCTGGCTGTCGCAAACATACATCACGCGCTTTTTGGGAATTTCCCAATTCGCGCAAACACTTTTCAGCGCCTCTAGTTTCTGCGCCTGGCCAACAGGATGGACATTTCGCAGAAACCAGCCAGCATCCATAGCGTAGATGTAATCCCATATAAAATCAGTAATAACATTATAATAGGGCTGATGTTCTGGAATAACTTCGCCGGTTTCTTTGTTGTATTCAATAATGGGCATTTCTGCTACCTTCGCCATGAAGCTCATTAAAATCGCCTTTTCGCGCGTACTAATAGCGATATTATCAAAGTCGTCTACCTTTGTGCAGAAAACATTTTCTCGTTTATCTTTTTTGTCACTGGGATTGTAGTAAAACCCCGTATAGTCACAGAACGCTTCCACGAAGAAGTCGTAGCTCGTAGAAACCAGCCTGATGTCGTACTTACCATACATTTCCGCTATGACTGTCTCAATATGCGGCATCAGCCGCAAGCTCTTTCTGGCAAAATCGCGCAACCACTCCATATCGGCGCCCATCGCCTTATAAAAAGGCAGAATCACCTTTAGGGTATGACCAGCCGAATACCCGGGGTCTTTTTGGATTTTATGAAAATCACCCCAAATGTCATCTATTGTACTCTTTCGCTGATAAAACGCGGCGCCAACTTCCGCTCCAAGCCCATACCGTTCCGTAGCTAAAGCCACGGTTGTTTCCTGCGCGTTATCGTTCAGCGCGCAAGGTCCCTCAATGTCCAAGCCAACTAAAATTTCTTCTGTCATTTCCTTACCTCCATATTAAATTTGAAAATTACTGAAACCAGCCCCTCCTCTTCTTGTGAGCCTTATGTATCCTAAAACTTTTGCGATGAAAAATCAATGAATTCGCCACTCTGTAGCCGTTGAACTCCACTCCCTACTCTGAAAATGTCCCGTATCATTCTAATATTCTCAAGAATATTAGAATGATAAAAACCACATTAAAAAACGCGCTTAACAATCTCTAAAAACTCCTTTGGATTTAAGGAAGCGCCGCCGATTAAAAGACCATCAAGGCGGGCCGATGTATAGCCGGCCGCGTTTTGG
>CAYHZS010000085.1:0-1601 GCA_964361185.1 uncultured Candidatus Saccharibacteria bacterium | reverse complement strand
GAAGAACCCATGGCCATAAGACCGTATCGCGACACACGCCCATATGTTGGCTTCCTTCCACCCACTCCACAGAAAGACGCGGGTTGGCGGATGGAACCGCCCGTGTCCGAGCCGAGAGAACCTAAGACGCTTCCTATGGCGACAGCCACAGCAGAACCGCCTGAAGTTCCGCCAGGAACGCGAGTCGTATCGTATGGATTTTTTGTAGGCCCGAAAGCGGAGTTTTCGGTAGAGGACCCCATGGCAAATTCGTCCATATTGGTACGTCCCACAAATACGGCTCCAGTATTTTTTAACTTTTCTATTACAGTCGCGTCATAGGGCGCCACGTATCCTTCAAGGATTTTTGAGGCCGCTGTCGCTTTTCTTCCCTTAATCAAAATATTATCTTTTATGGCCAAAGGAATTCCTGTAAGCTCCGTCGCCTTACCTTCATCTATTATTTTCTGCGCACTGTCGGCCTGCTCCATTACATCTCCATAAATTTCCAGATAAGCATTAATTTCACCGTTTTTTTCTTTTGCGCAAGCCAAGGCCGCCTCCGCCAAATGGCGCGCCGAAATATCCTTATTTATCAAGGCCTTATTGGCTTCTTTAATCGTCAATGTATTTAGATTTATTTGCATTTATCGTAAGTTGTTAGTCGTGAGTTGTAAGTTTTTACTCAAACACCTGCTTAACCTTTACAAACCCATCCTGAACGGACGGCGCGTTTGAAAGAATGCCCTCGGTATTAATCCCCGATTCATGTGGCTCTCCATCCTCGCGCATAACATTACGAGGCTCCTCATCTTTTTTAAGTGGAAGTTCAGCTACTATTGAATCAATTTCCGACACATATCCAAGTATGGAGTTAAAATCATTGAGAAACCCCTCTTTCTCCTCTTCTTTAAGCGACAAGCGTGAAAGCTTGGCTAATTTTTCTATGTCTTCCTTTTGCATGAATTAAATGATAGCTGATTTTAGCCAAAACAAAAAGGGCCTTTCCCGGCTGGCGTATAGCGAAGCACCGGAGATTAGAGACTAAAATTCCGTGGGAATAGGGAGCAATACCTGTATAGCGGGAAAATTTTTGAAAGCCGAGTTCATGGCATTGCGGCAGAAGAGGGTGTAGTTGGCAAAAACCGGAGGCGCGGCATTGTCGGGATAAATAAGCGGTATTGTTTCCATGGGACCGCTTGTCCCCACAACCTTGTTCTCAATTTGCACTCCGTTTAATACTCCGGAGATACTGCAACTACCCCTCCTAAAACTCTCGGCTCCGGACGAAGTCCAATTCAAAATCGAAGTGTTGCCGGTAACCAGTCTAATCAAGCCGGCGCTTAAATTACCTATAGTCACAGGTGGACAAACTGTTGTCTGGGCATTGCAAACTCCTCCGCAGGAGTATTTACCTGAATTATAGCCGCCACATGCGTCCGGCACGGAAGTGCAAGACTGGTCTTGATTGGACTCACAACACTGTCCTCCGACAAGTTTCTGACTAGGAGCACAACACTTCTGTCCAACAGGAATTTGCTTACCGTTACAATTATAGGTCTGTGGACCGCAACGTCCTCCTGTATCAATGCCGGTTTCATCGCCATTCTTTATTCCGTCAC
>CAYHZS010000084.1:0-1638 GCA_964361185.1 uncultured Candidatus Saccharibacteria bacterium | reverse complement strand
TGGTAAGGTGAATAAGACACATTAAAAATTTAAGAGAAGGAGCGTTATATGGTCGATAAGGTTGTTATTGAGGGCTGGGGATCGCTGGATTTATTAAAAATGGTAAAAAGGGCCAGTTGGGTACCTTCTAATCCTTACGGTCGCAATTTTATGGGCCTAAGTTTGGCGGGCAACGTTCTTAATAGCACTCCTGACGATCAAGCTCCAGTGAAATACCGCGTTACCGTAGAGGCGGTAGAAAGGGGCGAGAAGTTTGCCGTAGATGGTTACAGTTTCCCAAACTTGCTTATGGAAATAGTAAAGAGCGTACCTCTTGTGTTTTCCATCACTTTTGCCGGCTAGAAATTAACAAATAAACCCCAAAAAGAAACAAGGCTTTATCGAGCGACTATCGAGACTGTATGGGAGGGGACATGAAAGAGAAAAATTGCGAGAATTGCAATTTCTCAGAGCGGGCCTACCAGGGAAGGGATTGGTGCAATATAGCTCATGGTTTTTCAGCTAATTTTGGCACGTTTTGTCCCAAAGGCCTGAAGCCGGAGGAGATAAAGAAGAACTGCCGGCATTATAATATTAAGAATGCTTACTGCACAGTACATATCGCCGAAGGACAAGGGGTCCATCTTTGTTGGATAACAGGGTTAAAAGGACCGACAGGGCTGGAGGGAGATCCCGATTTCAGCGTCAAAACAGGGAACTAAGCAAATAAATGACTGGGGCAATCCTCGGTCATTTTTTATGGCCCATTTTTTGGTTGACAATCAATGTCGCAATTAGTAGTATATATGAATGTCTAGTAAAGAGCTCTATCTTGGGCTTACTTTAGGTGTTTATAAGGTAAGCCAGTTGTTTCCAGACAAAGAATCGCTTAAGACCGATCTTAGGAAATTGGCTGACGAAATCTTAGTCAGCCTGCTTTGTGGTAATCATCAAGGATGTTCCGAAAACATCAAACTTATCCAAAAACTCATTGATTTAGCGGAAAGCCGCGGGTTGGCCGATTCCCGCAATTTTTTGGTGCTGCGCCGTGAATACGCCAAAGTAAGCGGGCTTATTGAGGTGGAAAACCCTTCCGGTAACGGCAAGAATAGCGAGCGAAGCGAGCGGCAGGAGGTTATTTTAGGCATCTTGAAAAATAACGGCAAAGTGAAAATAGGCGATTTGGTTAAGTCTTTTCCCGATATCAACCGCCGGACGATCTTGCGTGATATGGGCGCTTTCTGCCAATCCGGGGTAGCGGAACGGAATGGCAGCGGACGGGGAGCTTGTTATACTATTAAAAATGCGACATTATAAAACAAATGTCCAATTCCCGTAAAATTTACAGTCAAGTTTACGACAAGTATGTCAAAAAGATATACCGCTTTGTCTTATTGAAGGTTAGTTCCGCTGAAATAGCTGAAGACCTGACGTCGGAAGTTTTCATGAGAGGTTGGCAGGCGTACAAAACCCAACAGGACAAAATTGAAAACGTCCAAGCCTTTTTGTACCAAATCGCCCGGAACCTCTTGGCTGATCATTATCGGCAGGAAGTCAAAGCCCAGTTTGTTTCCGTGGAATATGCGCCTCCTTTGCCGGACGAGAAGCAGGATCTGGAGGAAATCTCGTTCATCCAATCGGACATGGAACGGGTGAAGG
>CAYHZS010000083.1:0-1668 GCA_964361185.1 uncultured Candidatus Saccharibacteria bacterium | reverse complement strand
ATGGTGATATTATACCACGATGAGGATAAAAAATCCTCCGATGTAACATCGGAGTGGCGCTTTTCTTATTTATCTTTACAAAACCGCCGGCGGATAAGGCTCAGCCGTTGTAGGACACTTTCCAATTTCCAAGGCCGCCTGAGGGTGACCTTTTTCTTTAGTTGATGCCAGAAAAACAGGGTGTATAATATAGTCATTAAAAACCAATAACTCTATTTTTATGAAAAAAACTTTTTGGTACGGGCTTGCAATGATGGCGCTTATCATTCCGGTGGCGGTATTTTCCGCTGAATTTCGTGCCGGAGACCAGCCGTCGGTCGGGCTTAGCGAACGCATCGATAATGACGTTTACATGGCTGGCGGTAATGTGACGAGCGCGGGTAGTGTATCTGGGGATTTGCTCGTGGGCGGGGGAAGCATCACCATAAGCGGAGAGGTCGGAGGGGATATCACCGCCTTGGGAGGGAATATCGCCATACTTTCAAATGTAGGTGACGATATACGTGTGGGTGGAGGAAATATCACAATACAGGGAAAAGTTGCGGGTGATGTAATTGTGGGGGGCGGACAAGTGACCGTGGGCGGGGCTGGCGTTGGCGGAGACGTGATAATAGGTGGTGGTGTTGTCAGGATAGACGCGCCGGTTGAGGGTGGTTTGAAAATCGGTGGAGGGAATATTTACATAAACGCGCCGATTAAAGGCGACATAATAATTTACGACGCGGACAAAGTAACCCTCGGCAAAAGCGCGGTGATTTCCAGCAACATAAAATACAAAGCGAAAGAAGAACTTACAAAAGAAGACGGGGCGGTAGTGAGCGGGGAAGTCAGCTTCGAAGAGAGCAAGCGGAAAAAAGTTTCGCCAGCTTTATTTGCCGGACTTATTACTCTTTGGATTCTGGGAAAATTCCTGATTCTTCTTGCTTCCGCGCTTGTAATCGGCCTTGTGTTTCGCCGTTACGTTAAAGAAGCTATTGCCAAGGCGGTTACACGTCCTTTGCTTGAGCTCGGTAGAGGTCTTGTCGTCTTTGCCGCGCTTCCGGTTTTGTCCGTGCTCATGCTTGTAACCATACTCGGCATACCGTTTGGAATTCTAGGAATTTTAGCTTTCATGATTCTCATAATGTTTTCCTGGATTGTCGCGCCGATTATCTTGGGGAGCGTTGTTCATCACTATTATTTTAAAGGAGAAACGGAAGTTTCTTGGAAGACCATACTTTTAGGCGTCTTTATTTTCCAGATTCTTTGCATTGTTCCGCTTTTGGGCTGGCTTGTGAGAGCTTTCGCCGTTTTGGTTGCGCTCGGCGCGATTGTAGCCATCAAATGGCAAGTCGCTCGCGAGTGGAGATAATTTAGGACTGACATAGAAGTTTAAGAAAATCATTGCTCCGACGTAATGTCGGAACGGTGCTTTATCTTAGTTTTTAAGTATTTTTTTCAGAAGTTCTAAAGCTATCAACATTCTCACATTCTCAAGAATGTTGGAATGTTTTACAATAAGGACATGAAAACGGCAAAACAATTGGAGCGTCATTTAAAGGGCATAGCCAATCATCGGCGTATTGAAATTCTTCGGCAGATCAGCAAGTCCGAGGGTATTACTCTTGAAAAAATCGTCGAGCAATTGAATTGTAATTTTAAGACCTTATCGGAACATACCCGCAGATT
>CAYHZS010000082.1:0-1703 GCA_964361185.1 uncultured Candidatus Saccharibacteria bacterium | reverse complement strand
AATCATCCCGCGCGCGATATGTGGGACACGTTTTGGCTAAAATCGACTAACGACAAACAACTAACAACTAACAACGAAGAAAAAGAAGAAACTAACCCTGACTTAAATCATAAGTCGTCAGTCGTAGGTCGTAGGTTGCTTAGAACCCACACCTCTCCCGTACAGATTCGCTATATGGAAAAGCATGCTCCGCCTATTGCCATAATCGTGCCGGGGAAAACTTTTCGCTATGAGGCGACCGACGCCACGCACGAGGCGCAATTCCATCAGTTGGAAGGGCTCATGATAGGCAAAGACGTAACTCTTGCAACAATGAAGGGAATTCTTGAGGTTTTTTTCACGGAGTTTTTTGGTAAGGAAGAAAAAGTGCGATTACGTCCGAGTTACTTTCCCTTTGTAGAACCGGGCGTTGAGATAGACATATCTTGTTTTAATTGTAGTGATTCCACGAAGAAACAAGATGGTAGCGTAAATTGTTCAGTTTGCAAGGGAGGCGGTTACATAGAACTTGCAGGTGCCGGAATGGTTCATCCTGTAGTTTTGAATAATGTAGGAATTGACCCGCGCAAGTGGCAGGGTTTTGCTTTCGGTTTCGGAGTGGACAGATTACTCATGATTAAATATGGGGTCAATGATATACGAAAATTATACGATGGTGATTTGCGTTTGGTAAATCAATTTTAAATTATGTTAGTCTCTTACAATTGGCTTAAAAATTATTTTGAAAAAGATTTGCCCTCCCCGGAAGAAATGGTGCGTCTTTTTACCATGCACGCGCTTGAAATAGAAACCCTGGAGAAGAAAGGAGGTGACACTATAATTGATTTTAAGATTACGCCAAATCGCGCACACGACTGTTTATCTATTGACGGCATAGCGCGGGAACTTTCGGTGTTAAGTGGAATACTTTTAAAAAAACCCGAAACCCGAAATCCGAAATCCGAAAAAACAGATCATGTGTTAAAAATTACCGTAGAAAACAATAAATTATGCCCTAGATATATGGGGAGGATAATTGAAAATGTAAAAATCGGAGAATCTCCGGCATGGATGAAAGAAAGGCTGGAAGCTATAGGACAACGTTCAGTGAATAATATCGTGGACATTACCAACTATGTGATGTTTGCGACTGGTCAGCCTCTGCACGCATTTGATTTGAATAAATTGGCTCGTAGTGGCAACGAGGTTGAAATAATCGTGCGCGGAGCTAGGGAGGGGGAAAAACTTGAAACTCTGGACGGGAAAAACATAGAGTTGGACGAATCTATAAACCTAATTACCGACGCTTTGGGCCCGCTTGCTATAGCCGGAATTAAGGGCGGGAAGAGAGCGGAGGTGGACAACGAAACGACCAATATAGTACTTGAAAGCGCCAATTTTGATTCTGTGGCAACACGCAAAGCAAGCGTTAAGACTGGAGTTAAAACGGAATCTTCCAAAAGATTTGAAAACGGCATAGCGCCCGAACTTGCCGGAAAAGGTATGGATATGGCCTCGGCTTTAATCAAAGAGCTTTGCCCGGATTCCGTGGCTGGAGAAATCGCTGATGCCTATCCAAAACAACCCTGGCTATATAAGGTTGGTGTTTCGGTTGCAGAAACCAACAAAGTTTTGGGAACCGCACTGACCGATTCCGAAATTATAAAAATTTTACAAAGTCTTGGTTTTGAATATGAATATATTGGCACCGAGGAAGCAATACG
>CAYHZS010000081.1:0-1745 GCA_964361185.1 uncultured Candidatus Saccharibacteria bacterium | reverse complement strand
ATGCGAAATCAATTAAAGCGCTCCCTAAAACGTGGGATTATATTATTACCGATGATCGAGCCACTCGTTTTAAAAGAAGATGGGATGAGAACAATTTGATTAAGGCGCATAAAATATTAAGTCCGCTCCTCACGGCAAAGATAGAAAGTGGCTATAGAGAACAGTCCTTTGCAAAAAGTGGCTTTTTGCCGTACCGAAGGAATCCGAAGATCAATCTGGTTGTTACCCGGAAAGCTAAAGTTTTTGCAAAGCGCTATGCGCATTCCGGGCCAGCGATATGTATTATGCTGGGTGGTTCTGCCGGAAATACCCAGAGTCCGACCGTAAAGATGTGGCTTGAGGTCTGCAGAGCACTGGTAAAAGCAATTCCTGATTTAAAAATTTACTTTACCGGCGTAACAAAAGGCATTAAAGGAAGGACGAATACCATAGATTTCGCTTTGAAAGATGTGAAATATTTAACGGACAATTTACCAAACGCAGAAGCTGCTTATAACATAGGACTGTGGAATCAACTGGCCTTAATTCAGAAGTGTGATATTTTTTTGTCGCCTCATACGGGTTTTGGCTTTTTGCCTCAACTTATTGGTACGCCTTGGCTTGAATTGGGAAACTGCCCTTGGCCCGCTTATGTGTTCAACGGCGAGCCCTTCTATTCGGTATTGCCAGAATGCGGTTGGTATCCGGCCAGAGGAGAAACCAAGAAGGGCTGCGGGAAGCGACTTCGTGAGGGTAAAAAGGCGCTATGCATGACAGATAAGTTGCTTAGGAAAAAGATTCCTGAAGTAGTAAAGGGCGCGAAGCTTTTATTGGATCCTACGTTCGCATATAAAAAAGCTCTTCGGTTGCATTTAAACAAATTAAAGAAGCCGCCTTACGATTTTAAGAGGTTTTTCTTTCTTGACGGAGTAGGGTCGCTATAGATTGCTGACGCGGCGAATTAAGTAATAATCCGCTTTCGATGCAGGTACAGTTTTAGAACGTTCTGGGAGGAGGGAAGCTGTTCTCAAAAACTCTTGCAAAAATCGGCATTCTGTAGCAGTATTTGGCATGGGCATATGTTGAACAAAATCTTCGGATTATTCTCAAAAGACATAGGAATTGACCTCGGAACGGCGAACACACTCGTGTATGTGCGCGGTCTTGGCATTATAATCAGCGAGCCCTCGGTGGT
Source organism: uncultured Candidatus Saccharibacteria bacterium (assembly GCA_964361185.1). Classification (GTDB taxonomy): domain Bacteria; phylum Patescibacteriota; class Minisyncoccia; order Phycocordibacterales; family VMEP01; genus JBAZYZ01. The sequence goes on along the minus strand of CAYHZS010000081.1, from coordinate 571 downwards.
CGCCATAAATCAGAAGACCGGACAGGTGGTTGCCGTGGGAGCAGAAGCCAAGAAAATGGTGGGGCGGACCCCGGCTTATATTTCTGCCGTCAGGCCCTTGAGAGAAGGGGTGATTTCCGATTTCGAAGTGACCGAGGAAATGATCCGCTACTTTATCCAGAAAGTTCACAAGGAAACCTTTTCGCTTTTTCCGAGGCCGCGAGCGGTAATAGGCATTCCCTCCGAAGTTACCGAAGTTGAACGGAAAGCCGTGGAGGATGCCGCGCGAAACGCGGGCGCCAGGGAAGTGTATCTGGTTGAGCAGCCCATGGCTGCGGCTATCGGCATAAGAATGCCGGTGCAGGAGGCGATGGGTTCCATGGTTGTGGATATCGGCGGCGGCACTACGGATATTGCGGTCATTTCCCTTGGCGGCATTGTCGCTTCCAAGAATTTGCGGATTGCCGGAGACCGCCTGAACGAAGACATCATTCGTTTTGCCAGAGACGAGTACAAGCTCCTTTTGGGCGAGAGAACAGCCGAAGACATCAAAATAGCCATCGGTTCGGCCTATGAATTAAAAGAGCCGCTT
>CAYHZS010000080.1:0-1924 GCA_964361185.1 uncultured Candidatus Saccharibacteria bacterium | reverse complement strand
AAAAAATCTGGAAGCGGAAGTTGGTAAAGAAATCAGTTACGCTCTGATGACAACAAAAGAATTTTATTATCGCCACGGTATGTACGACCGTTTTATCCGCGACCTCTTGGATTTCAAACACGAAAAACTGATAAATAAATTGAAAATCTAGGGCGTTTAGCTCAGTGGTAGAGCGTTCCGTTCACATCGGAAAGGTCGCTGGTTCGATCCCAGCATCGCGCACAAAAATGGCGCAAATTTAGGCGGGCAGGCGCGAGAGGCCGTAGGTTCAATCCCTACAAAGCGCACAAAAAATAGAAAATTCTGATAATATATTTTCTACCCTTGAATCTTTTCCACATCCTTGTTTTCGACGGTGTATTTTTTGCTCTTATAGTATTTTGAAATGGTGCTGTTTATGGCCCACGTCATAATCATCAATATTAGGAAATACACAAGTCCGACCATGGTGAATTTAGGCAAGACATCCTTACTCAAATAGCCGAGGATTCCGGCAACGACGCCTATGGTGGTGACAAGTTGCAATGAAGAAATGGTATTTTTGGTGCTTTTTGCTTGCAGGTCGGTGAAGAGCTCCATTGCTGAACCCAGGTAATTCTTGGTCATGTCCCATAAGTGCTTTATGTATTCGTGCGTATCGAGGAGCGTTTCAAACTTAAATTGGAAAAGAGGCTGAAGATACTTGTCTATTTTTTCTATGTCGGTTATTTTTTGCCGAGTTTTTACGTAAGCCGGCATTTGATTGATTCTGGCTCCGATTAGGTTAACGGTCTTTTGGTAAAGCGAAAGTTCATTTCTTAGGCCATCCACATCCGTCCCCTTAATCTCTCCTTGCTCTTTGATTTTTCTGATTTTTTCCCAGATTGTTCTGTGGATTTCAAGATAGCGATGGAGTTGAGATTTGAATTCTCGGAAGAATATCTGGGATTCTATTATTCCGCGGAGCAGGTCTTCGTCTTTGAGGTTATTAATCAAAATCACGCCCGGGCTTCGATACACAACGACATTTTCGGTGGACAGAACGGAATATATTTCTTCATTTTCGTCTTTGAAAATTTGTCTGGCCTCCGATTCTTCGGCATCATGCACAGTGACGATATAGGGAAGTATCGTCTTTATATCAGCCAGCTCTTTGGGGACGGGAGCACCCTTGCTGAATATATACGAAAGGCCCTTTGAAAGCTTATTTTCGTAATAATCGCGGATATCTTTAAAATCTTTTTTCAGCCCGGTGAAATCTTTCTCAAGGACTATTAAGCCGTCTTCATATATACGGTAACTTATTCCCAGGTTTGTTTTTGCCGATATGTATTCAAGAGGCCCGCTTTCTCGGCTGACTCCGATAATAGACAGGTTTTTTCTTGCCTCAAAGAGTTTTTCTTTTGGCAAATCCAAATTTGATTCTCCGTGTTTCAGGAAATTCCAAATTTCGGTGAGGTGGAGCGTCGTCCTTTGAAACCATCCGCCAATGTAGATTTTTTGTATTTGCATTTATATATAATAATACAATTTCTTATTATCCATAGCTTCCTATGCTATTTTACCAGTTTTTTACTTTTCAGATCATTGGAGCATCTGCGTTACAAGCGCCACCATTAAGTCTTTCTTTTTCGGGTCACTCTCGGCAATCAAAAGAGTTAGCGCGGTGAGCGCGTTTGGGTTTATACTCCGCATAGATTTTAATCTTGCTTTCCTAAGAAACCAAAGAAACGCCCAAGCGCCGGAACGCTTGTTTCCATCAACGAATGGATGATTTTTGACCATGAAATACAAGAGGTGTGCCGCTTTTTCTTCTATGGTTGAATACAGAGCTTTGCCACCGAAAGATTGCATGACATTGCCAACAATTCCTTCGATATTTCCTCGGCTTCTTTCTTGAGCAAAAATATCCGTCGCCTCGCCCTTCTTCAATAATTCCGCGCGG
>CAYHZS010000079.1:0-1975 GCA_964361185.1 uncultured Candidatus Saccharibacteria bacterium | reverse complement strand
CGCAAAGTCGCCTTCGGCGATCACGGGACGGGGCCCCTTCGCTCGATTGGTTTCGGGACCTGTCGAGCGAAGGGGCCGCAGTGGTGACCTCCTTTGTTTTTTTGAAGTGAGTGCGCAAATCTGCTGCCCCGCTTATTATTGTAGACCTTTCCGGCTGGAAGACAAGTAAATAGAACAAAGCGTTTCAACTAAGATCAATATCCAGCCGTATATTAATCTTTGTTTATTTTTTTGTGTGCGTACATAGTCACATTATACAATATGACAGGGCATAGACCTAACCAATTATCCACAGATTTCAATTTTATAAATTTTCTGCTATATTTCTCATATTGTCGGTGTAGTTCAATGGTAGAACGAAGGACTCATAAGCCTTAAACAGTGGTCCGATTCCACTCACCGGCACCCGTTTAAAAACGGAATGTTTGTAAAAATTGCGGCTGTAGCTCAACGGTAGAGCACTCGCCTGTCACGCGAGAGGTCGTGGGGTCAGCACCCATCAGCCGCGCAGTTTAGATAAAATCAAATTCGCGAAATACGTTCTCATAAAGTTTTATTACTCTATCGGCGTCAAACTTTGTGATTTGAAACCCCGAACCTTCGTGGACTATCTGGTTCCTAACCTTGTGTGCCTCCCAGGCGCTCTGCAAACTTTCAAAATCGGATGATTCTACTGCTTTAAGGCGATCCCCAAGATCCTGACCTTCATAGCCAAGTTTCTTCACCATCTGGTCGAGCATATTATCCGCCTCAATTACGGCCAAACGCCAATCCGAAGGTTCATCGGAATTAAGATATTCCAAAACAACCTCCCACTGCTGATTCACATACGGCTTGTCATCTATAGCCACGGGAGCCTTATCATACTTTTCTTTTTCCGCTTTTCTTACTTCATAAATCCTGACAGAACAGTAAATTATCCCGACTAGGAACAAAACAACTAGAAATTCAAAAAATATTTTAAAGAAACCGGAATATCCCGTCAGGCCAGAAGAGAAATTGCTTAGCGACCCTCCAAATAAAAGCCCCGAAACCCAAGAAATGAGCTGGTAGATTTTATAGAAGAAGTATTCCAGATTTATATATTGTCCCATTTGTATGTATCTTACGCACTTTCAAATTTCTTCCCTATTGTGAAAAGTGTGTTTTCCCCGAAATTCGGCGCCATTATTTGGAGCCCCAAAGGAAGCCCCGCTTTGGTCTCCCCGCTCGGAATGGAAATTGCCGGTATCCCCGCGATATTCGCCGGCACGGTAAATATATCGGCCAAATACATGGCTAGCGGGTCGCTCGCCTTTTCGCCTATCTTAAACGCCGGCACGGGAGAAGTGGGCGTAATTATCGCATCCACTAGGCCGAAGGCTTTGTCAAAATCGTTCATAATAAGCGAGCGCACAGCATTCGCTTTGTTGTAGTAGGCGTCGTAATAGCCGGAGGATAGGACGTACGCGCCGAGCATAATGCGCCGGCGAACTTCCTTGCCAAATCCTTCTCCGCGCGTTTTCATGTAGGAAGAAATCATATCTCCGCCGTCCGAAGACAATCCGTATCTTATGCCGTCAAAGCGGGCGAGATTTGTTGAGGCTTCTGCCGGCATGATTATGTAATAAACGGAAAGAGAATATTTTACATTGGGCAAAGTTATGTCTTGTGTCTTATATCCTAGCTCTTGGAGTTTTTTAACAGACTCTTCAAGGTTAGCGCGTACTTCATCATCCAGCCCTTCTCTCAATAAATCCCGAGGTATGCCAATTACTTTCGGTTCTCTCTTTTTTGATACGGCCATATTATCCGATAAAGAAGTGCTGTCCATTTTATCGTGGCCAGAAATGACATTAAAAATTATTTCTGCATCGTCAACTGTTTTCGCAAAAGGTCCTATTTGGTCAAACGAAGAACCCATGGCCATAAGACCGTATCGCGACACACGCCCATATGTTGGCTTCATTCCAACCACTCCCCAGAAAGACGCGGG
>CAYHZS010000078.1:0-2053 GCA_964361185.1 uncultured Candidatus Saccharibacteria bacterium | reverse complement strand
TGCCGAGTCTTGCGATGAAAGGTATTTCAAAAGAGATCCCGTGGCCGGGGAGTCGCTGTGGTTGGATCGAATTTTATAATAAAGAAAAGGACCCCACTTTTGCGCGCTATGCGAAAACGCTCGTTGATGCAAAAATGCTCGAAGTCTGCTCGACGACACTGCCACAAAAAGTGATCCCGAAAATATTTTCAGACCCGCGGTACAAGGAGCATCTCGCCGAGCGCGTGCGCGCGTACCGGAAACGAGCAGACATCGCATACGAGGTATTTCGCGGAGTGAGCGGGGTGACCGCCCCGAAACCCGGCGGAGCATTTTACCTCTCTGTCGTCTTTGATGACGGCGTGTTGGGCGATACGCAATCCCTCCGCATCGACAATCCAAAAGTGAAACAGCTCATCGAGGGCGCAGTGGAGGGCGTCGCTCCCGATAAGCGTTTTGTCTACTATCTCATGGCGGCGACAGGCATCTGTGTCGTGCCTCTCTCCGGTTTCAATTCCAATCTCCACGGTTTCCGCATGACTCTCCTTGAGACGGACGAAGCCAAATTCAAAAAAACGCTGGAAGCAGTCGTGGGGGCTATTAGAAAATATTTGGTGTAGAACTTTAATTGAGCTGAAAGTTTGCAAAGTTTACACATGATTCTCTCACTTCTCGTCGCTAATAAAAAAAACCGGATACCCTTTTGATTTAGGGTGTCCGGTCTCGAGAACCAATTTCTTAGCCGAAGATCACTAGGAGACTTATAAAGATTATGATAGCCAAGACTATGAACATAAGTACTCTTGTGCCATCCACTACATCCTCTCCGTAATGTTCCACAATTTTTACTTTCTTAAACTTCTCCGTAGGGTATTCTGTCCGCACAGACTTAATTAGACACATCTTGCGAAAAAGATATACCCATAACGGAACGAGAGTGCATAGCAAACCTATCCCGACAAACATATGCACAAGGTCCCGCCCCATTATTTTCCAGAAGATTAACACGATGGTAATCTTTCCGGTTGTTGACTGAAGGAATGTGTCAGCGGCAACACCCAACTCTTTGGCCGTCGAAGTTAATGCCACTCCGACATTCTTTCCGAGTTCCACCCACTGGCTGACTTTCTCGACTGTCGGAGTCTCCTTCTTCTTCATCTGCTCAGCTTGAATTACCAGCTGAGCTCTTTGTTCTGCGGTTAGACCACGCATGTCTATATCTGCAGCATAAGCCACTGGTACAAACATCACTATCGCCATCATTGCCGTTATCAATTTTTTCATCTCTCCCCCCCTGATTTTTTCACCGCAACCCTGTCCCCGCGGCTGAGACCTATTAGACTGCTTCATCTGATATGTACCATTTTCAATCTTGATATATTATACACATTACTGGTACATTGTCAACCCCAACTGCTGAATTCTAGGAGACCTTTTTCTTTATTGTGTATCCATGGTATTATTTCCTTATGCAAAATGAAGAACTTAATGGAATAAAGCAGAGGATCTCTGCACAGAAGGGTTATTTACGAAAAACCTATGGAGTAGAAAAAATAGGGATTTTCGGTTCGTTTGCACGAAATGATGCTACAAAAGAAAGCGATCTGGATGTTGTCGTGACCCTCAAGGAGCCAATCAGCTATTTTAAGTTTTTCAATTTAGAGAAAGACCTCGTTTCTTTCGCGGGGATGAGCATTGATCTTGCTACCGACGAAGCGCTGAGGGCGCCTATCAGGGAGAGTATCATGAGAGATCTCGTGTTGGTATAATATGACAGAAAGAAAACCGGAATTATACATAGGAGACATTTTGGCCTCCATCCAAGCTATTAAAGAATATACGCAGGGTATTTCCACATGGCAAGAATTTCGTGACCGGAAAATGGTTTTTGACGCCGTCGTTAGAAATTTTGAAATTATAGGAGAGGCGGTCCGAAATTTGGTCATGCATTTTAAAATGGATGAAGAAAAAATGCCGTGGCCGCAGATTATTGGGTTACGCAACAGGATCGCGCATGAATATTTCGGAATTGAAGCAGGGATAATATTGAAGACGATCAAAGAAGACCTGCCGC
>CAYHZS010000077.1:0-2116 GCA_964361185.1 uncultured Candidatus Saccharibacteria bacterium | reverse complement strand
GATTTTCCGCTTGGAAGCGGCAAGAAAGCGGACGAGGACCGAGAGGAATTGATGCATCTTATCAAAGATAATTTTGCCATATTGATTGACTACTGGGCAGTGGATTGGGATTACGACAGACTTACTTTCAAAAGCCAGTGGCAGGATTTACGCGGTTTGGGACGAAAGACAAAAGTGGTAACGACGAAAAAAGAGCATACTTATCCCGACGCTTCGGTCGGGACGGGCGAAAAAACGGGGAAGCATGCTGTCGCCGTGCGCGTAGTAGATATTTTCGGCAATGACGCCACGGCGATAATTGAGGTAAAATTATAAACATATGTATCTACCAGAAGACATAGACGATATTGTACAAAATAGGGAAAACGAGGTCTTGGAATTTAAAGAGGCTAAGGGTAATTTTGATTCGCGAGAGCGATCCGATTATTGTGCCGCAATCGCAAACGCAGGCGGTGGAAAATTATTATTGGGAATCACAAACGCTGGAGATATAGTCGGCACAAGAGTATATACGGGTACTCTTAATAAAGTTCCTCACGATATATACCAAAGAATCGGAATCACTGTTTTGATAGAGGATGTTTCTCATGCAAAAGGAAGGGTGGTGGTTTTTGATATACCGCCACGGCCGGTGGGTCAGCGTGTAAAATCAGACGGTCATTATCGCTATCCAATTCGGAAAGGAGAATCTATTGTAGAAATGGACGACGAGGATACGAGAGTAATTCTTAATGAAATTCAACCGGATTTCTCCTCAAGTATTATAGAAAGTTTGGTCATTGACGATCTTGATGATCGGGCGGTTAGTGACTTTAAAAAAAGAATGGCCGAAAAAACAGGTAACCACGCGCTTATTAGTTCTTCCACAGCGCAGATATTACAGGATGCAGAGCTTATGCGGGGCGGTAAACTTACTCTTGCCTGTCTAGTTTTACTCGGCAAGAAAGAAAAAATTGCGGAGTTATTGCCACAAGCCGAGATTATCTATGAATGGCGCAATACGCCAGAACAAATTCATCATGATTCTCGTGTGTCGTGGCGAGCCCCGTATTTTGTCATCTACGATGATATTTGGCAGACGATTCATGCGCGTAATCTCCGCACCCCGTATCAAGAGGGATTTATACAGCAAGAGGTATTAGCGTTTGATGAGAAGTCGTGCCGCGAAGCCGTCAATAACGCTGTCGCCCATCGCGACTACTCTATCAGTGGGCGCTCAATTTTTATTTATGCTTCCCCGCAATCGTTCTCTGTAGTTAGCCCCGGTGGCTTCCCGCAGCATATTACACCGGAAAATATCCTAAAAGCTACTCCGCATTGGCGAAATCGGCTAATAGCAGAAGCCTTTGAGCGCACGAAGTTGGTGGAAAAATCCGGACAAGGAATGGACATCATCTTTGATGCGACTATCCGGCATGGGAAAGGCCTCCCTAATTTTATAGGCACAGATGCTCATACAGTACGGATAAACATCCCAGCAAAAGTGAAAGATGCGGAATTCGTTAGATTTTTAGAGAAGGTCGTGAATGAAAAACAGGTTAATTTTTCTTTTGATGAAATTTACGAATTGGAATTGATTCGTGAGCAAAAAGTTGCCGCAAATCCCCAACATAAAGAAAAATTTTTGAAACTCGGAATTGTGGAAAAAATAGGAAAAACAAGCGGAACAAAATATATGCTTTCACATAGGTATTACTCCTACGAGGGAAAACCTGGGGCATATACGAGAATAAGAGGGCTCACTCGTGAACATAAAAAGCAGTTGATACTCGCGCATATTAAACGTGAAAATCAGGGTCAAATACGGGATTTTATTGATGCGTTTCCAGAATTGAAACGATCTGATATCAACAATCTCCTCCAGGAGTTAAAGCACGATAATCTGATTTATCTTGACGGAAAAACGCGGACAGGCGTTTGGAAGTTAGTTAAAAGGAAGATAAGTTAGTTAAATAATGTTGAAAATGTCGCATAAAATGAGGGTGTGAATAAGTTAAAAGTTTAAATAGTTTATGGTAAAGAAAATTCAAAATAATTTGCTTAATGAATTGCCGCTTGCCGCCGCGCTTGTGGATGAAGTCCGGGCTTGGGCGGATCAGGGCTGGCAGGGCGTAAC
>CAYHZS010000076.1:0-2160 GCA_964361185.1 uncultured Candidatus Saccharibacteria bacterium | reverse complement strand
GCGAGAAATATGGCTGCATCGCGGACAGACGGGATCCACGCACCGCTTGTCCTCGATTTTTGTCCTGCGGAGCGGTGCGGGACAAAATTGAGCACCCCGCCCTTTCGAAATAGGGATTTATCTTATGCTTTTTCTGATTTCTTATTTTATTGGTAATCATTGTATTGTGCAGATAAAGAAAGGGCGGGGTAAAGGTTTTGTTCCTAAAATTTCTGCTCCGCCAGCTGGCGGATTGAAATTTTAGACAAAGCCCTTTACATTGAAGTTGCCGAAATTCCGGCTTCCGACGCTGACCTCGGATTTTACAGAAAGCATTGCTTCCTGTTTTATGATTTCTTCCGCAAACTGTCGGTAAGCAAGAGCGCCGCTGGAATCCGGCCGGTAAAGCAAAACTGGCTTGGAAAAACTCGGGGCCTCTGCCAAAGCCACGCTTCGCGGAATTGCTGTTTCAAAAACCGGATGCGGAAAATTCTGCCTTAAATTCTTTTCCACTTCCCTGCTTAACCGTTCTCGCTTGTCGTACATTGTAAGAAGCGCGCCTGCCACTTTCAGATTATGCCGCAAATTGGTTTTTATCAAATCAATTGTCTGCAGAAGCTGGCCCAATCCTTCCAAGCTGTAGTACTCTGCCTGAACTGGTATTAAAACTTCATCGCTGGCTATAAGGCCGTTTACGGTAAGCAAACTCAAGCTCGGCGGCAGGTCAATCAGAACATAATCGTACTTGTGCCGCAGATGATTTACAAATTTCCGCAAGAAATACTCGCGGCCCGGGACATTAACAAGTTCTATGAGCGCGCCTGCCAGATGCGGAGCAGCCGGCACTAAATGAAGATTATAAAGCAAAGAGGGCTTTACGATTTCTTCCGGGTGAACCTCCCCCAAAATGCCGTGATAAACGCTCACGGTGGTTTTCAATGGATCATAACCTAAAGCAGAACTAGCGTTCGCCTGCGGGTCAAAATCAACTAAAAGAGCGCGCCGGCCCATAGTTGCGAGATATGCCCCAAGATTAACAGCCGTGGTAGTTTTCCCGACTCCGCCTTTGGCGTTACATATTGCTATTACTCTAGCCATGGCTTATACCAAACTATATTTTCTCAACACCTTTTGAAGGATGGGCTGGACGCCTTCTTTTTTGATTTCATTATCCCAGATTTCTTCTACGCTATAACCGCATTTTTCTAAATATCTCTTTTTAGAATAATCCTTCTTTCTGATTTTAGGGTTCTCATGCCAATAACGTCCGAAGATTTCCAAAACTAAACGACATTCAGGAAACAAAACATCAACTACGAATTTATCGAACAGAGAAACTTGTTTTTGATACTTCACCCCAAACTCATCAAGAGTATTATAAACTGTTTTTTCTAGTTTATTAGGGGTTCCAATAACTTTTTGAGACGTGAGTGTTTTGATTCTTAATTTCCGCATTGTTTCTTTAAATTCTGGAAGTGCACACGATTCTTTTGTGGTCCGGCTCCATTCCAAAAATCTAAGCCTGTTTTTTATGGCATCCTTAGAAATATTAAGGATTTTACTAACCTGACTAATTGTTTTCTTATCAATTACATATAATTGATAAAGCTTTGAAAGATCGATATGCGCTTTATTTGCTGGTTCCCTGCCTAATCGAGCCAAACTCATTTTTATCCTTGATGCTTCTGAAAATTGCTTACCCTTATTCCATGGCGCTCTGCCTATGTTTTCATGACTCTTAATAAAACGGTTGAATCGTCCACGGAACTTCGTTGTTGCCATACCACAACCACATGCGCACAAACGAGGACTGTGAATTTCTGGATTGAAGCCGCAAACGTCACGTTTGCCATGACCCCTTATGAAGTCACATACCAAATATACAAATCCCTTCCCGTTTTTTCTAGAATACTTATGAACTTTTACAAATTCGCCACATCCACAAAGGCATGGCTTTGTCTTATGTTTAGTAATACCACTATTCCACGCAACTCTAACCATTTATATTGATTTTATCTCAAAATTTCAGTATTATCAATACCACGGGGCATGTGGCGGAATGGGATACGCGTAGCACTCAAAATGCTATGGTCTTCACGGCCATGTGGGTTCGACTCCCACCATGCCCACCAATATCAAACTTTCCGATTTTTGCCCGACCGATTCGGCCGCGCGAAGCGC
>CAYHZS010000075.1:0-2175 GCA_964361185.1 uncultured Candidatus Saccharibacteria bacterium | reverse complement strand
GTGTCGCACAATATACCTTTTGCGACACAGAGAAGTGTCGTAAAAGGTGGCTAGATTGTGCGTACATTAAAAAATGTCGCACAATCTAGCTTTAACATGGTCGTACAATCGCTCTTTGCGACACTATAATGCGACACTATAAGATGCTGCCTTCGTTCCCCTATCCAATCTATCAAAAATAATTAAGGAGAAACTTGAGGTTGCCCATATAACGGGTCCGTGGATTGAAGCGTGTTAATTATTCCGGGATAAGTTACTTGCGGTATCTTGATGGCATTCCCCGACCCTACCGGCAGGTTCGTTATATTCACAACTGTCCAGTGCCATAACTTTATCGCTGCGTCCCGCAAGTATGTATTCCAGATAATCTGAACTCCGTTTATCACATAACTAAAATTACTTTCTACGGTCGGATTGCCGACTATGTCCCGCTGTAAGTTGATGCCAAAATACCCGAGTAGTGTGATTCCGGCGGCCAAAAGTATCGCCAGCGTTATGAGAGACCCTTTAGATAGTTTGTAGTTTGTAGTTCGTAGCTTGTAGGCCATGAAGTTATAAACTAATTATGCGATATTCATTATACATTATCAACTACCCACTATTCACCCTGTTAAATAATTTGTACTCAAATTAAAATCAGTAGATTTTATTTAACAGGGTAAACTAATAACTAGTTAAAGATACGACAATGGATTAAGATAGGCATTCCGCGGCGCGACCGGCAATTTCAAATAAGTTCCGCAGGTTTTACTTTTGTATTCCGCAGGTCCGGATACATGCACGCCCTGCGTCGCGAAAACGGTGAAATGGAGATGCGGACCCGTGGTATAGCCGGTATTTCCGCTGTATCCGATAATCTGCCCCTTTTCCACGCCGTCGCCGGAATTTACTTTGATGAGCGATAAATGCGCGTAAAGGGTTGAAAGGCCGTTGTTGTGGCGGATTAGTATCCATTTACCGTAAGAGACGCCGTAACACTGCATATCGGTATTGCCGGTGTCGGTCACGATGCCGTCTTCGGCCGATTTAACGGGTGTTCCGGGGCTTGCCCCGAAATCCACGCCGTTATGCCCCATTCCGTTATAAATCTGAGGGTTTTGGGTGGCGAATGGTGTATTGCCAAAATATTGCGTTATGCGGATAGAATTAAGCGGATATCCTAAAATGCCGCGCCCAGGCTTCGGCAAAAGAGACGAGTCCACTACAATCTTCAATTGTGCTTCAAAATCCAGAATTTCTTGTTCCAACTTTTGCATTTTGGCCAGTCGGTCAGCAAGTACTTTTTTGTATCCCGACTCTTTATTTTTAGTGTCGGTTAGAAGTTTATTTTGTTCCTGTTTATTTTGGTCAACGATTTTTTGCTGGTCGGAAAGCTCTGACTTGAGCGAAGTCAGGTTTTTTTTCTGTTTTTCGCTCTGCAGCTTGTTTTCTTCCATCTGGCGTTTGAGCGATTTTAGAAGTTCCAGCTGATTGTTCATGCCGCCCTGAAATCTTTGCAGATTTTCAAAATCGTTCCAGCCGGCATATAGATTTTCATTGGCCAGAAGCACTTCCACGGGCGACTTCATATCCAGTTCATTCATAATCTGCATGGAGCTTTGGAGGGCGCGCAATCCCTGGCTGATTTGGTCTTTCTTGTTGCCGATGGAAATCCCCAACTGCTCTATGGCCAAATTAGTCGCTTCTATTTTTTTCTGGGTCAGCTTTATGTCCGCGGCAAGCTTCGCCTTCGTAATCTCAAGTTTCTTGATAGCGGCTTTAAGAGTCGTCGTTTGGGCGCCAGTTTGCTCTATTTGTTTTTTGTACTGGTCAATTTACGCCTGGAGGGCTTGCATCTCCGCGTTCTTGCCGGAAATTTGCTGTTTTAGGGCCTCCAGATCTTTTTGTGACTGGTCCAACTGCTCTTGTTCCGAGGCCGTTTGAACGGTTTGCGCGTTAACGCTTAAGGAAGAAAACTCCGAAGAGAATACGGCGAGAACGAAGAGGCATATTGCTATGACTGACAATTTTTGGCGCATAGTTTTATAGTTCCTGGTGAGGCCATGCGAAATTTATTTTCGTGATGGCCGAGCGACGGAATTTCAAGAAATGCCGTGGCATTTCTTATAATTGGCAGCGAGGTCGCAGCGAAAATTTATTTTCATTGTGACCAAGCGAACCGATTTCAAGCGATGT
>CAYHZS010000074.1:0-2238 GCA_964361185.1 uncultured Candidatus Saccharibacteria bacterium | reverse complement strand
CCGAAAATCGCCTCGCCCTTCCTTTTTGTACGTCAGGATATGAACGGCAAGAGGGAGGGAACAGTTAACGGCGGCGAGAACGAGCGTTTTACGATTTTTTACAAAAATAACCTTTCCAAAAAAATAAGCGACATCGTTATCACCGTGCGAATTTCGGAGGGTGTGCTGAACCTGACGACTCTCCGCGTTGACGGGGGCGCTTACGACCCCGTTTTACACGAAATTCGCTGGACCGCCGCCACGTTTCCGGAGTTAAAGGAGGTCGGGCCGGGCGAATCGGGAACGGTAAGTTTCTCCGTAAACTTGAGGCCTTCGCCGCCTTTAAAAAGTTTTTCGGATAAGAACTTCGTGCTTGAATCCAAGGCGATAATTGATACGCGTAGCATTCCCGAGGAATTCCGCGGGGTTAAGCTCCGCTACGAGGATAATTTGCAGTTCAAGGTGAATACGAAGTTAACCCTTAATACGCGAGCCACTTACTTTGATTCGCCGGTAAAGAATACCGGGCCTCTTCCGCCGAAAGTGAGGCAGGAGACCACCTATACTATTTCCTGGCAGCTTGCCAATCAATCCAACGACGCCACCGGCGTTGAGGTCAAGGGCGGCCTGCCGCCGAATGTCAGTTGGCTGGGGGCCGTAGGCGACGTGCCGGGTGTGGTGGTTTTCAACAGCGCCTCAAACGAAGTGGTGTGGAGCATTCCGAGGGTGAGCGCCGGCACAGGCATACTAAGACCCCAGGCGACGTTAATTTTCAGAGTCGCTTTGGTTCCGGGCGAAGACCAGATAGGCGCTTCGCCGGTTCTGGTCGCGCGAATTACCGCCGACGGTAGCGACAGCTTTACCAATGAAAGACTCCACGACGAGAAAGACCAAATCACCACCTCGCTTGACACCGACACCAGCCGCAATCTTGAACAATGGAAGGTGGTGGAGTAATTATGCACGGTTCCCTAATGCGTTTTTCGCCGATTCGTCTCGACCGCGCCGAAATTAAAAAGAAGTTGTCTCGACCATGCATAATTTTTAGGGTAAGAGATAAGATATGAAAAAAGCCGCAGCTGAATCAGGGATTATGGATAAAATTGTCTCGCTTGCCAAGCGACGGGGTTTTATATTTCAGGGTTCGGAGATTTACGGCGGTCTCGGCGGCACATGGGACTACGGGCCCTTGGGAGTTGAGCTCAAGAATAATATAAAACGCGAGTTTTGGAAAAGCATGGTGTATGAACGAGATGATACTGTGGGGTTCGATGCAGCGATCTTTATGAACCCAAAGGTCTGGGAAGCCTCGGGGCACACTGCAGCATTTACTGACCCTTTGATTGAGTGCAAGATATGTCATCAACGAATACGTGCCGATCATGAAGATGAAATTAAAGTTCATGAGAAAGAGCATATAGCGCGTAAAGAGAAAGCAGAGTGGACCCCCCCCAGAAGATTTAATTTGCTTGTTGAAGCAAAATTAGGATCCGTGGAGACGGAAAAAGAAACGGTATACTTGCGCGGGGAAATTACGCAAGGCGTACACGTGAATTTTAAAAACATTCTTGATTCAAGCTGGAAAAAAATTCCTTTTGGCATTGTGCAAATTGGGAAGGCATTTCGGAATGAAATTACGCCGGGAAATTTTATTTTTCGGACGAGAGAGTTTGAACAGATGGAGCTTCAATATTATGTGAAGCCCGACGCAACGGAGGCTATGCGGCAGTTTGAGTATTGGAAGGGGGAGCGAATGAAGTGGTATGTGAATCTTGGGATGCGAAAGGAAAATTTAAGGTTTCGTGAACATGCGCCTGACGAACGAGCACATTACGCGCGGGCAGCCTGGGACATTGAGTATAATGCTCCATTTGGTGGGTGGAAGGAATTCGAAGGAATTCATCACCGTGGGGATTGGGATCTTTCTAGACATTCGCAATTTTCTGGCATAGATCTCTCTTATTATGATGAGGCGGAAAAAGAACGCTATATCCCTTGGGTTATTGAGACATCGGGCGGAGTTGATAGAGCGGTGCTTTTTTTCCTCCTCGATGCCTATCGGGAAGAGGAGGATAAAGAGGGAATCCGCGTTGTCCTTAAGCTCGTTCCCCGCCTCGCCCCAGTGAAAGTTGCCGTATTTCCGCTACTAGCCAACAAGGCCCCTCTTATTGACAAAGCAAAAGAAGTGTTCCATAATTTAAAGTCACATTTTCCCGCTGCTTGGGACGACATCGGCAACATAGGCAAGCGCTACAGACG
>CAYHZS010000073.1:0-2273 GCA_964361185.1 uncultured Candidatus Saccharibacteria bacterium | reverse complement strand
CCTAAATCACGGCTGACACGGCGATTCCGTGCGGGGTTTCCTGCTCATATAAAAAAGCCCCGCGTGGCGCGGGGCTTCATGGCGAGGGGAGAGGTTCTTGTTCTCTGACATTCCACTTACGTGGAGGTTCAGAATTACCCTTTTAAGAATCCGTACGGATTCACCCTGTCGCCGGTATTACTTTAGTGCTTTGTCTGCTCCGCCGGATTTTTTCCCGGTCCGCCGGCAAAGGTCTCTTCCATGAGTTCGCGGACGATACCCTCAGCGAACTCAAATGCTTCCGCGTACGAAATACCGACCGCTTTGGCTGTATTGCCGATTTGCCTGCGGATTTCTGGAACCAGACGGATACCTTCATCCCGCAGTTTTAGCTTGAGGTACAACAGGGCGAGTTCGCCCTTTCTTGTTTCGCTGAGTGCCATAAGCACCTCCTTGAAAGTATTACCGCAAACCACGTCGGTCTGCCTTTATATGAAATCATAAAAATACTGTTTTGTCAATGATAAGAAAAATTTAATTTTTGTTTTTAATCAATTCTTGTGTAGAATAGCCCTATGTTTCCCGTAGTGAAAAATGGCATAGCGGAATAGCTTTAGTTTATGCAATATGAATAAATCAGGTTTATTTATCAGCGTTAATCAAAAAACAGCATAAAGGCTTCCGCAGGAAGCAATGCCATTTTCTACTACAGGATGTTGCAGTCTAAACTTTTCACTAAGACGAGGAAGGAAATCCCATCGGACGAGGTTTCAAAGAACGCCCAGCTTCTCATAAAAGCCGGTTTTGTGGATAAACTTCAGGCGGGTGTTTATACCTATCTTCCACTCGGTCTCCGTGTGCTCAAAAAAATTGAAAATATAATCCGCGAAGAAATGAATAAAGCGGGAGGGGAGGAACTTCTTATGCCTGCTATGCATCCGAAAGAAAATTGGATGACTACCGGCAGGTGGGAATCAATGGATGATTTATACAAATTAAAAGATTCTTCAGGGCGCGAAAATGCTCTTGGTCCGACACATGAAGAAATCGTCGTGCCCCTAGCCAAACAATTCATTTCTTCATACAAGCATCTTCCGCGGTACGTATATCAGATACAAAATAAATTCAGGATGGAGCTCCGGGCCAAGTCCGGCATCTTGCGCGGGCGCGAATTTTTGATGAAAGATTTGTATTCATTCCATAAGGACGAAGAAGATTTGAAGCGCTATTACGAGGTAATGAAGCATTCCTATAAGTCCATATTCAACCGTGTTGGCATAGGCGACCAGACGTATATCACTTTCGCTTCCGGGGGCAGTTTTAGCAAATATTCCCATGAATTTCAGACCATAACTCCAGCCGGAGAAGACTCCATACATATTTGTGATAAATGCCGGGTTGCGATTAACGCAGGAATTATCGACGAACAAAAAACTTGTCCGGAATGCGGTTCGAGTCATCTTAGGGTGGAGAAGTCGGTCGAGGTTGGAAATATTTTTGAGCTTAAAACGAAATATTCTAAACCTTTCAATCTTACTTACAAAGACGAAGAAGGGAAGGAAAAAGACGTAGTTATGGGATGTTACGGTATAGGCTTGGGGCGACTTTTGGGTACGGTCGTAGAAGCGCTGTCCGACGACAAGGGAATAATTTGGCCGGACGCAATCGCGCCGTTTCAGGTGCACTTGGTAGAACTCGGCGTGGGCGAAGGGGAGGTGAATAATGAGGCGCAAAAACTATACAAATCACTTACGGAAGAAGGGGTGGAAGTTTTGTATGACGACCGCGCGGATAAAAGCGCCGGAGAAAAATTCGCAGATGCTGATTTAATCGGAATTCCTTACCGCATTATCGTATCAGAGAAAAGTCTGTCTTCGGGTGGAGTGGAAGTAAAGAGAAGAAGCGGGGGAGAGACGAAGATAAGCACGATTAAAGAAGTGAACCGTATTTTTAACGCCAAGGATTAATCCAGATTTAACCCAATATGATAAACAGACTCTATAAGCTCATTTCGAACGACATAGGAATTGATCTTGGCACGGCCAACACTTTAGTGTACCTGAAGGGCCACGGCATTGTCATCAATGAGCCGTCGGTGGTCGCGATCAATCAGAAAACCGGCAAGGTGGTCGCAGTCGGGGAAGAGGCGAAGCAGATGCTTGGCCGCACGCCCGCGCATATCAGGGCGATAAGGCCTCTCGTAGACGGCGTAATTTCCGATTTTGAGGTGGCCGAAGAAATGCTTGCTTATCTTGTGGGCAAGGCCAACCGCTTGTCGAGCAAAATCGCGAGTC
>CAYHZS010000072.1:0-2329 GCA_964361185.1 uncultured Candidatus Saccharibacteria bacterium | reverse complement strand
TGGCTTAGAAGCAGCCATCCTTTAAAGAGTGCGTAACAGCTCACTCGTCAAGAGATATTGCGCCGCAAATTATCGGGGCTTAAGCAAAATACCGAAGATTAGGATTCGTGGATTTCATTGAGGACAACAGGTCCTCCAAAACTCCGAGCGTAGCTCTAAATAAGAGCACCTGCCTCTCACGCAGAATGAATATCTGGTATCTCCGGATAATCCAGATCGCTCGGATCAAAGATGGCTGAAGGGGAACAAGGGAGACTTCCAAAATTCCCAACTTCAGCTTTTGGCGTTGACGCCATCGCGCGTCTTCGTCCTGACGAGAGCCCTGGGTCTCCAGCTCTCGTCTCCTCAATGAAGTCCACGAGTGGTAGGAGAGCGTTCTTCGTGCAGTGAAGCTCACGACGTGAGTCGGAGTGGAGCGCGGAGAAGTGAGAATGTTGGCACAAGTAACCACAAGTTCGGTGAAATCCCGAACCACCGCAAACCCAAGGTTTCCTTGGCAATGACAATCATCCAAGGGTTAGTCGGGCCTAAGGCGATGGCGAAAGCCGCAGCTGATGGACAGCAGGTTAATATTCCTGCACCTCGATATTTTTTCGATGGAGTGACGGAAGAAATAAATAAGAGCCTCTTATTGGATTTTGGTTGTTGATATACAGATGTGTTTTCCTGGCAAATCCGGAAAACTGATTTAATTCAAATGTCGCGTATCGACAAAATTTTTCCGCAAGGAGAGAAATTCTTATGAAGAGCTTTCCAAGAAAAACTTCTAGATTTATCTGCCGCAAGGCAGAGCTAAAGATATTGAGCCCGTACCGAAAACCGACACAGGTGGGTGAGGCGAGTAGCCTCAGGTGAACGAGTGAGAGATCCTCAAGGAACTCGGCAAACAAGCGGCCGTAAGTTCGCAATATGGCCTTCCCGATGACCGAGATTATATCAAAGGAAATCGGGACGCAGCGAAAGTATCCCTGGCAACTGTTTAACAAAAACACAGCTCCCTGCAAACTCGCAAGAGGAAGTATAGGGGGTGACGCCTGACCAATGCGAGAAGGTTAACGCTGGCGTTTCCAGTTCCACTTTTTGAATTTTTTAACTTAAACTAGTTATTCAAAAAATCTTGTTTGAATGATTATGTTGCAGTTAATGAAAACAAGATTTTTTGAATTATCATCATTTCAGAAACCCTATTTTCACTAACAGCAGCTTAAGCGTTCAAATAAGGTTTCTGAAATGATTTCTTAAGAATTTAAAAAGTGGGGCTGGAGGTGACTGGCCGAAGCCCTCGTCAATGTCGGCCGTAACTATAACGGTCCTAAGGTAGCGCAATTCCTTGTCGGGTGAGTTCCGACGCGCACGAAAGGCGTAATGACTGGGGGACTGTCTCGAGGATTCGCTCGGTGAAAATGCGATACCGGTGAAGATGCCGGTTAGGTGTAGTTAGACGAAAAGACCCCGGAAGCTTTACTGTAGCTTGTTATTGGCTTTACGTTTTTACTACGTAGCGTAGTGGGTAGGCTTTGAAGTGTCGCTTTAGGGTGGCATGGAGCCGCCAATGAAACACCCATTTTTAAAAATGTAAAATCTAACCTGTCCGGCAAAACCGGATGGGGACAGTAGCTGGCAGGCAGTTTGTGTGGGGCGCAATCCTCCTAAAAAGTAACGGAGGAGTTTATTAAGGTCAGCTAGGCGCGGATGGACATCGCGCTAGTCGTGCAATGGCAAAAGCTGGCTTAACTGGAAGTCGGACATGACGACCTCCTTCTACGCCAAGGCTTCGAAGGACTATTCTCGCAAGAGTTTAGTTTGTTAAAAGTTTTGGTTGTAGGCGGACACTGCGTAGCCTTGTGCGAAGCAGTGAGGTGCGAAAGCAGAACATAGTGATCCGACCGTGGGCACTCGACGCCGCGGAAGATTAACGGATAAAAGCTACTCCGGGGATAAACCCTGAAATAAGGGTTGTTGTCCTCTCTATCAGCAATGATAGAGTAAGAAAAGCGGCTTATAACGGTGAAGTTGCGATTGGTCTTCCCCGCAAGGGTTTTAAGATCGCAATAATACCGTGGGAAGTCGCCCAGCACCAATTTTTGGATCTTTGTTTAGACTATTGATTAAAGAATAAAAAAACCTCCCAAGAAAAACCTGGGAGATCGTGAGAATTAAAGAGGTACTTCGTTTGTCGTACTGAGACGTCTCTCAGTAAAGTAGTTCTTATAAAAACATTCCCTCTCCAGCTGTTCTACCTCAGCTGACCCTCACGATATGAGTATGATAGCAAATTCATACACAGATGTCAATAGGTTGAAAAAGCCTTATTTTATAAGGTAATTTA
>CAYHZS010000071.1:724-2473 GCA_964361185.1 uncultured Candidatus Saccharibacteria bacterium | reverse complement strand
TCGGCTTTGAAAGCATTATTGAAAAAATTAATAAAATGAAGACATTAAAATGTTCATAATTATATTAAATGCAATACTAATATGGATAGTATTGCTGATAAGTTTGAAGCTAATTAAAAGAGGAGATGTAATAAAAGAATTACGACTCCATGTTTCTGTTATCGGGATTGCAATAACTGCGTATATACTCAATGCAATTTTATTATCTCTGTATGTAAAAATATTCGGCCAGTTTAATATGGTGACCGACAGCTTCATTGATGGGAAAATTGCTATCATCGGTTTTCTTGCGCTACTAATTGCAACTTTTTTGTTTCTATTATTTATTAATAAGCTCACAGCAAAGCAATCTCTTATTTTAGGTATTGTTGTTGGGTTGTTCGCAAATTATGCATTCTATTTGCCTTTAATCCTTAGTCCGTTAAGAGGAGCCTTTACTGGTTTTTAGGTAACTAAAATATTAATTGAATTTTTTCTAGGTAGTTTCCCAAGGACAGTCCTATGTATTCGGCTACGTCCGGATAACTTTGCATAAAAGCCTTCGTGGCGGTATACTCTCGCGATATATGCATATGATTCGGCTAGGACTTACCTTTGATGATGTACTCCTTGAACCGAGAAAAACTGCGGTAAATCGTCGTGATGCGACAGTTCTGACGCGCCTTTCCAAAAAGGCGCGTCTTGCTATCCCGCTTCTCTCCGCGGCATCCGATACCGTCTCCGACGCGCGTTTTGCAATCGCCCTCGGGAAACTTGGCGGGATGGCGGTGCTTCACCGTAACTGCAGTTTGGAGGAGCAAGTGAAGATGGTAAAAGAAGTGAAGGCCTCCGGTGTGCTGGTTGGCGCGGCGGTGGGACCACTTGATATCACACGCGCGGTCGCGCTTTCCGAGGCTGGAGCAAGTGTGATTTTTATAGATTGCGCGCACGCGCATGCGCCGGGGATTATTGCTTCGGCGAGGGAGATGAAAAAGAAAATGAAAGCCCAGCTCGTGGTGGGAAACATCGTGACGAAGGAGGCGGTCAAAGATTTCGCAAGTATCGCCGATGCGCTCAAGGTTGGTATTGGTCCCGGCTCTATCTGCACGACGCGTATCGTCTCTGGTGTGGGCGTGCCCCAGCTTACTGCCGTGATGGACGTGGTATCGGCTGCGAAGAAGTACGGTATTCCGGTCATTGCCGACGGTGGTATTCGCTATTCGGGGGATATCGTAAAGGCGCTCGCGGCGGGAGCCTCGTCAGTAATGCTCGGTTCGCTTTTCGCGGGAGCGGAAGAAGCGCCCGGGGAAGTCATTACAATAGACGGAGTGAAGTACAAATCGTACAGAGGAATGGGAAGTAAAGAAGCGCTCGAAAAACGGCATGCGGTTGACCGTTACTCGGCAGAGAAAAAACATTCGGTAGTAGAAGGAGTCGCGGGAAAGGTTCCGTTTCGCGGATCGGTGTCGGATATCGTGGAACAGCTTGTGGGCGGGATTAAGTCCGGAATGGGATACATTGGTGCGAAAACCATAGAGGAGATGCCGAAACAGGCGAGGTTTATACAAATAACGGGGGCGGGACTCAAAGAATCTCACCCGCACTCACTGCTGTGAGATGAAGCATGAAGGATGAATTATGAATTGCGATTGGTTCGGATTTTAAACATCAGTCGATTGAAGTAAGGTCTCGACACGGAAAATATCGGTACAACATGACAAAAATCTTTATAACCGGGTCAAATGGAATCATTGGGACAGTCATTCGCGG
>CAYHZS010000071.1:0-714 GCA_964361185.1 uncultured Candidatus Saccharibacteria bacterium | reverse complement strand
CCGGAATATGCTTACTCTTGTTTTGATCTACCCGATAACGATGTCAGAGACTATGAAAAGGTCGTCACTGCAATGCGAGGGCATGAGGTGGTTATTCATCTCGCCTGGAATACTAAAATAGAAAATTGGTTGAGTGACACAATCGAACCCGGCAATGTCCTCATGGCCTTTAACGTGTACAAGGCGGCACTCAAAGTGGGTGTACGTAGAGTTATCATGGCAAGTTCTATACATACAAACGATCTTCGTAATTGGCAAGGCCCGAAGTTACTTTCACCAAATGATCTGCCATCTCCCGATAGTCCTTACGGAGCAAGTAAAGTTTTTACCGAGGCTCTTGGTCGGTACTATGCAAAAAAGGGGCTAGAGGTAATTTGTATCAGATTTATGGGTCTTAATCAGAATAATCGTCCCAACATAACTTCACACAGTGACCCGCGTGCAAAGGAAAAGTGGTTTAGCCATCGTGATTGTGGCGATCTGATTCGTGCGATTGTTTCCGCACCGACCATACCGGAGAATTTTGCAATCGTGTACGGAGTATCAAATAACAAGGGGAGACCAGTTGATGTTGTAAATCCGTTTGACTGGTTGCCTAAGGATGATTCCCACGCGTCTTTTGTTTAGGTTCTGTGGTTTGTTTAAGATTTAGGTTTTAGAATTTCGGGTTTTTGAATTCACATGATGAACAAAGCTTCACTAAAAGACACCATT
>CAYHZS010000070.1:0-2585 GCA_964361185.1 uncultured Candidatus Saccharibacteria bacterium | reverse complement strand
TTGAGGTGGGTGGACAAAAGAAAATTGAGGATTACGAATTACAAACTTTTGTAAGAACTAACCAATATACTTGTTTCCACCAAAAACCAGCAGTAGAGAAAGGAGAGGAATTTAAGAAAGGAGACATTTTAAGCGACGGGGCTTCAATATCAAAAGGAAGGCTAGCCTTGGGTAGAAATATTTTAGTTGCTTTTATGTGTTTACGAGGAGGAGGGTTTGAAGATTCGATTACTATTTCTAATAGATTAACAAAGGAAGACTTTTTTACTTCTATTCATGTGGAAGAATTTACCTGTGATGTTCGTGAAACAAAATTGGGGCCTGAAGTCACGACTTGCGATATTCCTAATGTTGGCGAAGCCAAATTGAAAGATTTGGACATAGACGGCATTGTCAGAATCGGAGCCGAAGTCCGGCCAAATGACATTTTAGTCGGTAAAATCACGCCGAAAGGGGAGAGCGAACTCACTCCGGAAGAAAGGCTCCTACGTTCAATTTTCGGAGAAAAGGCCCGCGACGTGAAGGATACTTCCATGCGCATGGAACACGGCAAGCGCGGGCGCATTGTTGGCGTGAGAATTTTCTCGAGGGAAAATGGCGACTCGCTTGACTCCGGTATTATAAAAAGGATTCATATTGAAGTTGCCCAGCTCCGCAATATTTCCGTTGGAGACAAGCTGGCCGGACGGCACGGAAACAAGGGCGTCATATCTCTAATTCTCCCTGAAGAAGACATGCCTTACATGGCTGACGGACGACACGTAGACATAATACTTACTCCTCTTGGCGTGCCTTCACGCATGAACTTGGGACAAATACTTGAAATGCATCTGGGGCTCGCCGCAAAGACGCTCAATTACCAGGCAGTAGTTCCACCTTTCATGGGCGCAACTGATGCCGAGATAAAAGAAGAATTAGTCAAAGCTGGATTTTCTGAAACAGGGAAAGTTAAGCTTTTTGACGGCCGGAACGGAGAGGAATTCAACAAGGAAATAGCCATCGGTTACATGTATATAATGAAACTCCATCACATGGTTGAGGACAAGATTCACATGCGTTCAATAGGACCGTATTCGCTTATTACCCAGCAGCCCTTGGGAGGCAAGGCGCAGGGCGGAGGACAGAGGTTCGGAGAAATGGAAGTCTGGGCGCTTGAAGGATACGGCGCGGCGCACACCCTTCAGGAAGTGCTCACTATTAAATCGGACGATATCGCCGGCAGATCGGCCGCGTTTGACGCGATTATTAAGGGAGAGAACATCAGCCAGCTCCATACCCCGGCGGCTTTCAATGTCATGTTGAACTATCTCCGCGGAATGGCGCTTGATGTGGAGCTTCGCAAGGGTGGTAAAAAATAAATCAAACATATGAAGACACTAGATACAACTGATTTTGATTCCATCGTTCTTAGGGTCGCTTCTCCCGACCGAATCAAAGAATGGTCTTACGGTGAAGTTACAAAACCAGAAACGATAAATTACCGGACTGGACGCTCGGAGCGTAACGGCCTTTTTGATGAACGTATTTTCGGACCTGAAAAAGATTTTGAATGTTACTGCGGAAAATACCGCCGTATACGCTACAAAGATATTATTTGCGAGAAATGTGGAGTAGAAGTGACCCGTTCCATTGTTCGTCGTGAGAGGATGGGGCATATAGAGCTTGCAAGTCCGGTCGCGCACATCTGGTTTCTAAGAGGAGTGCCGTCGCGCATCAGCATGCTTCTTGATGTTTCTGTCACTGACCTTGAGAAGGTAATCTATTTTGCCGGTTACATGATTAACAAGGTCAATCAGGAAGAAAAAGATAAAGTCATCAAGGATCTTGAGTCGGAATATAAGGCTAAGTTTAAAGCAACTGAGGACGAAAAAACCCGCGAGAAGCTCAAAGAACTTTTAGTGAATGCCAAGAAAGAAATCAACGATGTTGTTCCCGGCAAGGTTTTAGACGAGCCCTCTTACCACAGGTTTACCCTGAAATATGGGACTATATTTGAAGCCGGCATAGGAGCCGAAGCTATTTACGATATTTTTAAAACGATGGATTTAAGGAAAGCCGCCCTGGAAGTGGAGAGCGTGATAGGCAAAGCTAGCGCTCTTGAGCGAGAGAAAATGGAAAAAAGACTTTCTTTGCTCCGCGCGATGATAAAATCCAACATTCGTCCGGAATGGATGTTTCTCACCGTAATTCCTGTAATTCCGCCGGCAATTCGTCCGATGGTTGCCCTGGAAGGAGGAAGGCATGCTACTTCGGATGTGAACGACCTTTACCGCCGGGTAATCAACCGCAATAATCGCCTCAAGAAGCTGAAAGAAATCGGCGCGCCTGACGTCATATTAAGGAATGAAAAAAGAATTCTCCAGGAAGCAGTCGACGCTCTTATAGATAATTCGATTAGGAAGCAGTCCGAGGCCATGGCTATGAACGCCGCCCAAAGACGAAGTTTGAAGAGTCTAGCGGATAATCTGAAAGGAAAGCAGAGACTTTTCCGCCAGAATCTTTTGGGTAAGCGCGTGGATTATTCCGGCCGGTCGGTTATTGTCGTCGGTCCAAAACTGCGTCTTAATCAGTGTGGTTTGCCTAAG
>CAYHZS010000069.1:0-2754 GCA_964361185.1 uncultured Candidatus Saccharibacteria bacterium | reverse complement strand
GCCGAGAGAAATAAACCACCCGCGCGCGAAAGATGATTATATTAAAATTACTTTCCGCCAAATCAAAAAACTTCCCAGTCCAATAAAAAATATAATTCCACGCAGGGTTTCTTTCGGTTTTACGAGCTTGAAAAAATTGCTTTCGGCTGGGGATATACTGGAACTTTACGGTGTTCAGAAGACGGAGCAGATTATTAAAAAGCGGTTGAAACAGCTGGGTATTAAATTTATTGCCGAGCAAACCGTATTAGGAAAAAATAAACGGTATCGTATCGATATTGCCGTTTTGTGCCGGAGAGGGAAGATTGCCATTGAATGTGACAACGATAGGGCGCATTCGGGCAGTATTCAACTTGCCAAAGATAAAGCCAAAGACGTGTTTTTAAAGCGCCAAGGCTGGCGGGTAATAAGATTGAAAGAGCGGGACATTATCAATAGGCCGGATTATTGTCTGGGGCAGATAAAAGATGTGATAAGCAAACTCGGCGGACAGGATTAATTCTTTCTCCACGACAACGGGAAGCCCTGTCTGTCTTGACACAAGCAACTAAAAGGTGTATAAGAAAAACATGATAATCAATATTAACAATCACATGAAATTGCTCCGCCCGAATTGGGCGTCTTTTGGCGCGCCTGTCGGTGTGTCTAATGGGGTTTTTTCTTTGATTTCTACTAATAAAATCTCGCGTTCTTATGGGCGGAGTGGCAGTAATACATAACCTTTCTCCAATTTGTTGTGTCTTAACCCACCCTGCTCATAAGCAGGGTTTGTTCTTTTTAGCTGTTCTTTCAACGTCGTAAATAGAAGGAGAAAATAATGAGTGATGAAAAGCTCGACTGGGGAGATTCCCCTGAAGTATCCAAACAAACCACATCGTACTTTGTTCACGGAATGAAGACCCTGTGGAACTTAATAGCCGTGGAACGTAAGCGGGTTCTCTGGTCCGTTCTGATACTCGTCTTTGTGGAGGGACTATCCCTTTCCATACCGCTCCTTTTCAAGGAACTCGTGGATTACGTACCGATAGTGCTTAAGGAGGGCATTACGCCTTTCGTGGCATGGTCGGTGCTCGCGATGTTTGCGGTACGGATAGTTACGCTGGTAATAAGGCGTTTCGTGCAGGAACCGGTGTTTCTCAAAGCCATAATCAGACTTGAGAATTATTGGCCCCGCCTGGCGCAGGAAAAATTGCTGGCGCTCTCAATCGGGTATCACGAGAAGGAAAACACGGGGCGGAAAATCGCCAAAGTGAATAAAGGGGTTGAAAAACTGGTGAATATGCTAGTTGACCTCTTCTGGGGGCTCATCCCGGCTCTCGTTTATCTTCTGATGAACGTCGTAATTATTTTGGTTCTGGACTGGAGACTGGGACTCCTTTTCATTTTGCCTCTTATACCGGCTGTCTGGATAAATTTGAAAAGCTATAAAGCTTTTTATCCGGGATGGATTGACTGGGACAAGAAAAAAGAGAAATCAATCGGACTTTTCTGCCAATCCATCATCAATATCCGGACTGTGCAGGCATTTGTTTCGGAAAAAAACGAAGAAGCCGAGCATGGCGGGGTGCGCGAGGAGATGAGGGTGTTAGACCTTGATATTTGCCTCCGCATTCAGCGGTATTACTTCGTCATGGAGATGATACTCGGTCTATTTTTTCTTCTCACGATAGTTACGGGGCTTTACTTCGTTTATCTAGGATGGGGGACGGTGGGTACGGTGTCCTACATATTCATTACGGGGAACGCCACGCTTCAGAGCCTGTGGAACATGATTCAGATTTACACCAGGCTTCTCCGCGACCTCGTGTCGGCGGAGCGAATGCAGACTCTTCTCTCCGAAGATGTGGATGTGGGAAACGAATCACCGGGCGTAATACCACCCGGTCCGGTCGCGGGCGTTTCATTTATAGACGCTTCCATCGTGTATCCCGGGAAAAAAGAGCCGGCGCTCGATGGCGTAAATCTTAAGATGAAACCCGGTCAGATGTTTGCCTTTGTCGGACGTAGTGGTTCGGGGAAAAGCACCTTAGTGAATCTTCTCGCTCGCGTGTATGACCCGACCGGAGGCATGGTGTCCGTAAACGGCATCAATATCCGCAAAATTGACCGCGATTGGTACAGGAGGAGGTTTGCTTTCGTACCTCAAGACGTGGAAATTTTTGACGGCACTATCAGGCAAAACATCGCCTATGCTTGTCCTAGCGCAAGTAATAAGTGGGTGGAAAAAGCCGTAAAGGCAGCTTGTTTGGACGAAGTGGTCAGGAGCCCGGGGCGTTTTCCAGATGGGCTCGAAACACAAGTGGGCGAACGCGGTGTCCGTCTTTCCGGAGGAGAAAAACAGAGGGTCGGCATTGCGAGAGCGTACGTCGCGCTTCTCTCGGGGGCGGTGGTGCTTGTCTTGGACGAAGCGACCTCGAGTCTAGATTCGGAGTCGGAGAGGGTAGTGCAGGAGTTTATCGAGCGGTTACGCAGCGAACGTGAAATTATCATTGTTGCCATCGCTCACAGGCTCTCAACCATCCAGAAGGCGGATGTGATTTGCGTTCTTGATTCCGGCCACATTATCGAGACCGGCGATCACGACCAGCTACTTAGAAGAAACGGTCTTTACAAGCGCCTCGTCGATTTGCAGAAATTGGGCGAGCTCCGCGAATAAAACCATACAAAGCTCCGCTTCTTGCGGGGCTTTTTCTTTTGTTGGGTGTAAAATATACAGACATGAAAAAGCTGAAAATTTTTCTTTGGTATTTGCTG
>CAYHZS010000068.1:0-2788 GCA_964361185.1 uncultured Candidatus Saccharibacteria bacterium | reverse complement strand
AGGGCTAATCGTTCCCCTTAGAAACCGGCGCCTAGGCGCCGGTTTGTTTTTTAGTTTTATATTTCTCCTTTTCTTCATTGCAGTGTTTTTCACATTGCTTAGTTTTTGCTATTTGTTATTTTCCATGTTATAGTATACTCGGCTGTGTTCTTTGGCATTGTTGTTTAGGTGCCTTCCGGCCAAATCTCCACCCACAATATAGAAAAGGAGTTCTGCAATGAAAAACGTCATGGGGTCTCACTGCTTTCAGAAGAATGGCGTCAAGCGCCATCGGCCAGGCATTGCCGGAATCTGGATTGCCAGAAGAATGACACCGGAACACCTCCGGATAGTGAAATCCGCCAACTACTGCCACCTGAACGAGAAGACCGGACGACGCGAGCGAGTCGGCCAAATCGGCGTGCAAACATCACGTTTCGGTACTTTCATCAAGTTCGTCGGCCACTTCAATAACCAGGCCGAAGCAAGGAGGGCAGCCATCGAGCTCAAACGCATGGTCTACGGCCTGCTTGGACTGAAGACAGTCGGCTGTTCTCTACCGAACTATTGGCTGGTCAGTCGTGCTCTTGCGGTCTGACGCAGTCGTTCCTACCCAAATCGGCGTTTCGGCGCCGATTTTTTTAATTTTGTTATCCACATATACTTGACAAAAGCTGATTTTTGTGTATACTATTAAGTAATATTGTACATTGAGGAGCAGTTATGATAACTCCCGAAAGAAGAGTTCAGCTCGACGAGGAAAAGAATTTCAGTTTCTCTGTTCTCGAGCTGATGGAAGATGGCTTCGCACAAGACGAAGCGATCCGGCGAACATTGAACCGTCGACGCATCAGTTTACGCGAAGCGCGCAATCTCTGGTTCCGGCGGGCACCAAATCTCCTGAAACAATACCAAGAGCGATATCGCCGGGAGCAAGCAAAGGCAAAGGAAAGGGAGCGGGCTCGGCGTGATACGGAAGCAGCTCTCGCCGAGGCTGATTACGAGCACTGGCAGCGTGCCGTGCAGGCCAATGAGCACGTTTGCCCAGTTGACTAGCAGTGCCCAATGCCCGGAGTGGCGTCTGAACGGTAGGGAGAACCCCTGCCGTTTTATTTTTTACTGTTTGTTTTTAACACGAAACGAAGCGGCTTATTCGCCCACTCTTCCGCACCTGAAAACGGTGGAGAAAAGCAAAAAGCCGCCTTGGTTTAGGCGGCTTTTTTATTTCACTCCTAAATATTCCTTGCGTAATTTTTTCGGAAATCTTTCTATGGCGTAACGGAGTGTTGTGCGCGGAAGCTTTCTTATGTTCTTTCTTAAAAATTCCTCTTCTTCTTTTTGTGAGCACTGCTTACCAACCTCGCGGAGCATCCAGCCGATAGCCTTGTGAATAAGATCATGCTTATCCGAAAGAAGAATCTCGGCAATCTTGAATATTTCGGCGCTACTCCCCTCTTTTATGTAATAAGCGGTTGAAATAACCGCGATGCGTCTTTCCCAGAGATTTTTTGACTTGGCGAGCGACACTAGGAGAGTAATAGGCTTTTTGTTTTGGAAAAGATAAGCTCCTATAATTTTATGCGCGGAAAGGTCAACCAAATCCCAATTATTTACGGAGGACGTGTGCTTTAAGTAAAAATCAAAAATCTCCTTTCGTTCCTTCTTTCCCCCGCGCTCAAACCGCCTGACCAGAAGCAAAACGGCCACAACCCTTTCTTCGTGTATTTTTGAGGAAAGCAATTTTTTTATCGAACCAAGCGGTAAATCCTTGTATCTAAGAACGATACTTCTTGAATCAGGGGCAGCTACGCCGATGAAAATATCCCCTTCGGCATACTGGCCTTTCCCCGTCTTAAAAAAGCTCTGTGACACCATCGCCCTTTTGGGATTGGCCAATTTTCTCAAATCACGCTTTAAATCATCTAATGACATTTTCATATAATACAGCAAAACGTCCTCTCGGCGTTTTGCTAAAAGGACGTTCATCCCAACACTTCTTCCTCGAGTTCAATTTTCGTTTCTTTCCGGTCTTCCTCTTTCGGCTGTCTGAATGCGCAGACAAACAGACAGAGTATGAAAGCAACGAGAAACGACATGAACAACCAGAAAAAAGCGGCCTTAACGCTGCCTAAGGCGACGGATAGACCAGCAACGCCAGAGGCAAGCAGAACCAAACCAAAAAAGAGCAACTTTTTCATGTTTTTTCTCCTCCGTTTGGCAAAGACAAAACAGACTACCTTTGTTAATAATATCAACTACGTCAAATACCGGTATAACAAAAAGTGGATAACTAATACCCATTCGTCGAGTACTTCTCAGGGCCTGCGACATTCGCTTTAGTAAGTTCAGTATCTCGTCGTCATTACTCCTCGAAAAAGGCCACCCTATTTCAGGGTGGCCTTGGATCTACCGGCGAAAGCTGTCATTCCCAGCTTTCAAAGGAATCGGGCTGACCGTGGCCGTTCAGGACAGGGGTCTTCCCTCCTATCGTAGAATTGGCGATACTTTCGCCGAGCCAGTTCAAACCGAGTGGGAGAAAGAATATTCCCCCTGAAACCACGATAACCGCAATGATGATGCCCAGTCCGATAAGTGCGTCCATGTTTCCCCCTCCTCAGTTGATTGTGCGCTCCTGCCCATAACGCTACCCGCATTTAAGTAAAAAATCAACCCTCTAGCAACATACCAACATTCTGCAGAATGTTGGTATGTTGTTGGAGTAAAAAAATTTAACTTGTGACCCTACGCGGAATCGAACCGCGCTTCCATCCTTGAGAAGGATGTGTCCTAACCGATAGACGATAGGGCC
>CAYHZS010000067.1:0-2790 GCA_964361185.1 uncultured Candidatus Saccharibacteria bacterium | reverse complement strand
ATAGGAAATCCACCTATTTACGCGCGTAATTTCACGTCCCTTATGATACGAAAGCGACAGGAGGAATTTTCCCACCTACCACCAATCGATCTGCGAATCGTAGAAAAGGATGAATCATTGAAGGTTGGTTCGCTCAATGTGGTTTTTTTCGCCGTGTCCCATGCTATTCCGGATTCAATGGGCATAATCATAGAAACTCCGTATGGCGACATAGTCCACACGGGCGATTTGCGTTTGGATCATTATGAAGGTGAGGTGTCCGAAATGGAAAAAGAGGTTTATGAAAAATTCAAAAACAGAAAAGTGCTCCTGCTAGAGACCGATTCCACCAACGCCGAAAATCCGGGTTTTTCCGTCTCTGAAAGATTGGTCCGAGAAAATATAGACAAAGTCATCCGTGACGCCAAAGGAAGATTGGTTATTTCCTCTTTTGCATCCCAGGTGGAAAGAATGCTTGCTATGCTCGAGTCGGCCGAAAGGCACGGGAAAAAAGTCGTGATTGAAGGACGAAGCATGAAAACTAACATAGATGTGACGAAAGCTGCGGGACTTCTAAAGATAAAGCCCTCGACTCTTATTTCGGTCGAAGAAATGGCGAATTATCCGGAGAATAAGCTTATGCTTATGGTCACCGGAGCGCAAGGGGAAGAATTCGCGGCACTTACGCGTATTTCAAATAAAACCCACAAACACATCCGGCTTATACCAAGAGATACCGTGCTCATGTCTTCATCCATAATCCCAGGAAACGAAAGGTCAGTGCAAAACCTAAAAGACAATATCTCCCGCCAAGGCGCGCATATTATCCACTACAAGACATCCGATATCCATTCTTCCGGCCATGCCAACTCCGAAGAACTTGCCTGGATACACGAGAAGATAAAACCGAAATTTCTCATTCCCATTCACGGTTATCATTACATGCACACGGTTCACGCAGACATCGCAATGCGTATAGTTAAGCCGGAAAATATTATTATTCCAGACAATGGAATGATAATTGAAATACAAGAGAAGGGCGCTAAAATAGTGGCTCTTAAGGAAAGCGCCCCAAAAAATATCATCATGGTGGACGGATTTTCCGTGGGCGATATGCAGGAAGTGGTCCTCCGCGATAGGCAAATGCTCGCTCAAGACGGAATGTTTGTGGTTGTGGTCGCCGTGGACCTAGGTACGGGCAAACTCCGAAAATCTCCTGATATTCTCTCTCGCGGTTTCGTGTATCTTAAAGAATCCCAAGATCTACTCCACCAAGCGCGCCTCGTAATTAAGAAAACGGTCGAAGATAATACCTTGGGAATGAACCCAATTAATTTCGATTATGTAAAAGGAATACTGACGGACAACGTAGCCAAATTTCTTTTCCAAAAAACTGCCAAGCGTCCGATAGTCATACCGGTAGTGCTCGGAGTTTAAATGCCTAAGCACATGAGCAGAATCGCCCACCTTCGCGCAATTTATCTGGTTACGTTTTTTTACGCGCTCCATTACGCGGTAACCCTCTACGTCGAATCGTCATTTCTTACCCGTTACGTGGAAGCCGGGTCAGTCGGCCTTTTATTCACCAGCGCTGCCATAATAAGCATTCTGGTTCACTTTAGATTTCCAGACATTATCCGGCGCTTGGGAAACTACGCTTTGATTCTTATACTCTCTGCTGCTGAAATCGCTTCTTTGGTAATCTTAGCCTCGGGACCCAGCCGGGAAACTGCCCTGCTTGTCTTTACCGCCCACCAGGTTGTTTTGACATTAATTTTCATCTCACTAAATATATTTCTGGAAAATTTTTCCCGAGACGAAACCACCGGTAGCACGCGTGGCATCTTCCTCACTATTTTAAACAGTGCCGTCTTGCTTGGCCCCCTCGTTACCGGACAAATACTGGGAGAGAACGGGTATTCGATTATGTTTTTTGCCTCTGCTTTTCTTATGGTGCCAGTCTTCGTGATTGTCGCTTTTTTTCTGAAAGGCTTCAGAGATCCCTCTTACGATCGCATTTCCATGGCAGAGGGGATAAAACAGGCTCTAACCAGAGATAATATCCGTAGAATATTCATCATTCAGTTTTTGCTCGAATTTTTTTACGGCATCATGGTAATCTATACGCCCATCTATTTGTCCAAAATAGTCGGGATACCGCTGTCCCAGGTGGTGGGTATAATAATGCCTGTCGCGCTTTTGCCCTTTATTATCCTCCCGTACCTTACCGGACTGATTGCCGACCGTAGAATCGGAGAAAAAGAAATGCTTTTCGGGGGGCTCATGATAGCCGGCCTCTCCACAATTTTTCTACCCCTTATCGGAGTAAAAAGCCTTTTATTCTGGGCAATAGCCCTCTTTGTCACCAGAGTGGGAGCTTCTCTGATTGAGTCAATGGCTGGATCTTATTTTTTCAAACAAGTTAACGCTACGGATACTCACCTAATAAGCCTCTTTAGTAACCTTCGCTCCCTCTCTTACATTATCGCGCCGATTACCGCTTCGCTTATTCTAGTTTTTACGGATATGAAATATCTATTTATCTTTTTGGGGCTGATTATGCTCTCCGGCCTCTTTGTCACGGCTAAATTGAAAGATACCAGGTAGGAAGCAGAGTTTCTGGATATTAGATGAAATGTCGGCCACACATCCAAGCTATTGAAGCCATTACGCTCCTTTGACTTTTTTAATCAAATATACTTAAACACAAAAAACAATATTACCCTACACACCAGACGGAAAGCCTAATTGGCGACTAATGACGTCCTCCCCGCACTCGCGTGCGGGGTTTCCTTTGGGTCTCATGAGAAT
>CAYHZS010000066.1:0-2895 GCA_964361185.1 uncultured Candidatus Saccharibacteria bacterium | reverse complement strand
TTACTCTGACGGCTTTTCTAAAATTCTCCCCCTTGCGGGGGCGAGGCCGAAGCCAACTGTGACTATAGTATAGCAAACACAAATTATATGTCAAATCAAAAAAGTGCAAAAATAACAAAAATCTTTATTTTAAGCGGGTTTTTGCTGTTTGTTTTGCTTTTAGTTTCTATAAATTTCCCAGTATCAACCAGTATCAACGAAGTATCTGCTGATGCGTCGACAGCAGGACTCGTGGGACATTGGGCGTTTGACGAGGGGAGTGGTACGGTGGCGAATGATACGAGCGGCAACGGCAACAACGGGACGATTAACGGGGCGACTTGGACAGCGGGCAAAGTGGGCAGCGGGGCGCTTCAGTTTGACGGAAGCAATGATTATGTACAATTAGCAAATGCGATTAATTTTACAGCAACTACTACGGTTGCACTTTGGTTAAATCCATCTGGAACCTCAACTTTTGTTTCTCCAGTAATTAGTGCTGCCTATAATAATAATGCCTTTGGTCTAAATTTCGGAGGTAATTCCAATGGTAGGATAACATGGGCTCAAAATGGCGAGGGAGGATACATCTTATCTCCTAATACATGGACTTTCGTAGTCGCTATATTTTCTGGAGTTAGCGGAAATTGGCAAGTGAGTTGGTATAAGAATGGTGTTTTCGATTCAACCACTTTAAGTACCACAGTCCTTAATCCACTACAAATCCGATACATTGGAGGATATCGTAACGGTCAGACGGTTCCTTTTAAAATTGATGAGGCAAGAATTTACAACCGTGCTCTTTCCGCTTCCGAGATCCTAGACATCTATAACGACACAGGCAGTATTCCGCCGCCTCCGCCAACTCCCGTAAATGGCTTCTGCGGTACAACAGTCAATACTTGCACTGCCGGCACTTTCTCTGATGTTGCTGACACATCTACTGATTACTTATGGACTTGTTTAGGAAGTGATGGAGGCGCCAACGCTTCTTGTTCCTTACCTATTCCCCCCGCCGATACCCAAGCCCCAACAGTTCCCACTAACCTAATTGCCACTGCCGTCTCCTCCAGTCAAATCAACCTCGCTTGGACTGCCAGCACAGACAATGTGGCCGTAACCGGCTACAAGATATACCGTGGAGAAGTGCAAGTAGGTACTTCTGCCACGAATAGTTACTCCGACACCGGCCTTTCGCCTTCCACAACCTATTCCTACACCGTTTCCGCTTATGATGCCGCTGGAAACAACAGCGCTCAGTCAGTGGCGGCAAATGCGACCACACAAGCGAGTGGCAACGGGGGAGGCATAATTAATGTCGGGCCTGCTGATTGTTCAGCATCAGCAATTAATGCAGCGATAAACACGGCGAGTGACGGCGATACTATTCTTCTTACCTGCACAGGTTCGGTAACTTGGACATCAATGGTTACGATTCCGAATACGAAAGGAATCACTTTAAACGGCGGTGGAACAAATACTCCGAAGAGTTCTGCAAGTTTCCCTCTCACAATTGTCAGCGTCCAAAGTCCGGCGGTGCGCATAATTGCTGGAACAAATAATTCGCTATCAAGGATAACCGGATTTAAGTTCCAGAACTCCGGCACAGCCGGCGATGCTGGATTCTTGAACGTCACCGGGCAAGGCGTCGGAAAAAATGGGCTTGGGGCATTTCGAATCGACAACAACTATCTCGATCAGATTTCAGGAGCCGTAATTGTCAAAGTGCTCTCGAATGGCGGCCCATTATATGGAGTGATTGATAACAATACGATGCATAACGCATGGAGAGCCAGCGGCCAAGATTACGGCCCTT
The DNA here is from genome assembly GCA_964361185.1 of uncultured Candidatus Saccharibacteria bacterium. GTDB lineage: Bacteria > Patescibacteriota > Minisyncoccia > Phycocordibacterales > VMEP01 > JBAZYZ01. The sequence goes on along the minus strand of CAYHZS010000066.1, from coordinate 1,100 downwards.
ACGGCATTCAAGTATGGAACGGCTGGCATGGCGCCGACGGATGCTGGGGAAGAGACGGCTGGACGAACCCGTTCAATTTTGGTGACGCTAATTTTGTTTTCCTTGAAGACAATCTTTTCGAAAATACTTCTACCAGCCCTAACCGATATATGCGGCACTATATTTCTGCCGAGTTAGGAGGAAGGTTTGTGGCAAGATACAATGATTTTAATGTAATGGTGCAAAGCCCGGGCGGAAATCGAACCGATTTGATAGATGGCCATGGATACTGTCTGGCCAATTCAAACGGCGTTGGGACAAGGGGCGCGGAAGTTTATCACAATACTTTTAGCGGTAGTCAGATGGGCCGATTGATCATGCCCAGAGGAGGCACCTGGCTGATCTATGACAATATCTTTAATAATCTTGGATCATGGGCCTCCCCTATCTGGTTGATGGAGTATAGAGCCGGAAATTCCGGCATGTACGGTCAGTGCAGTCAAACATCCCCATGTTCATCTGTGTGGTATCCTTACGTCACCGACAGTCCCTCCAGGTATCCATTGGAACAACAGGTGTCAGGAACTTACGTGTGGAATAATCTTTTCGGTGGGGTGAGTCAGTCTCCTGTCGTGGATGGTCGAGGATTTCAAACGTTCTATATCCAACCAGGCCGTGATTATTTTGTGTCTGCCAGCAAACCAGCAGCACTTTCAACTTACGCGCCCCATACCTATCCGCATCCGTTGAGAAATGAATCTATTACGCCGATTGACACCACTCCACCCAGCGCGCCGACGGGAGTTATGGTCCAGTGAATAAAAATTTGAAAATTAAAATGTTGAAAATTTAATGAAAATTGAAAATCTGTATAATCGTTTTTTCCTTTATACTCAATACTTTCTACCTTATACTTTATACCTGATACGACCAGAGCCGCGGCGCCTACATCCGGACTAGTTGGGTATTGGAACTTCGATGAAGGTAGCGGCGCGGTGGCGAATGATAATAATCAATCCTTAAATACTTGAGAATTTAAGGATTCTTGCGGAGTGGAAATTAAAATAATAAGGCGTGTTATAATACAATCATGACAAAATCCAAAACAGCTAAACAGATGG
>CAYHZS010000065.1:0-3034 GCA_964361185.1 uncultured Candidatus Saccharibacteria bacterium | reverse complement strand
TCCACAGTCCTTTTATTGCTAAAAAAATCATTGAAAGATAACAATACCACCGCGCTTTTGAATTCGGCGCCGTCTCTTTGTAGACAAGGAGGAGAATTGGCAGAGAATAGAACAGTCTATATAAAAAGGTAATCTGAAAGAACAGGTTTATAAACGCATCGGCAATAATAAAGAAAAAGAGTATGAAATTTTTGTCTTTAACAAAGTAATAAAGATTTGCGAATTTTAGGTTAAAACGTCTTCCGTATTTTTTTATAATAGTTATGATCGATATTCCGATGGGAATAGCTATAAATACGAAAAATAGGATTTTTGAAAAAACAGAAATGAACATAACATCACTATTCGAGCAATATCCCTGTGCACAATTGGTAAAAAATGAAGCAGTAGCATCTAATGAGTGAGTGAGTGCAAGCCGCTCCGGCACAAAAAATAACTTTACACCTTCTTTTGCACTAACGATATTCGTCAACCATAAATCACCAATTGTTACGCTTATCCCATACAGCGCGTTTGGCAAGTAGGAAGTGAGGCTGAAAAAGGTCAATACGCCCACAGCTACAGCCAGAATCGGAAATGGCGCAATAAAAAGAGAGACGAGGGCAAAGGGAAGGAGAAACAATTTTGCATTCACGAGTAACCCACTGAGGAAACCAATCAAAATACTTATCAATTTGTAGGAGCCGGTCGGAAATTGTTTTTTTGATACTTGAAGCAATATTAAAAGTAAAAACCCGACAATAAGAGACAAGAGAAGATCAATGTTTCCCCTCTCAATCGCTACACTTCCGGGAATTCCCAAAACAAAAAGCGTGGAGTATACGATCATAACATACTTGGACTCTTTCAACGCCCCACGCATAATGAAGATAAGAAAGAGAAGCCATCCGACGAGGCTCGCTACAAGAAACCGTTGATAAAAGAAAAAATGACAGCCTAGCTGCACGTACACACAAAACCCTTTATAGAACAAATATTTGTGTATTAAAGGTCCCGCGATAAGTAACAGCCCCGGGCCTACCGCAGCCATAGGGCTCAGAAAACCATTTTTTCCTACCAAAGCTAAGGCGGGTTCATAGACGCCGACGTACAAATCTCTACCAATGGGACTTAATTGAAATATCGTTTCCGGGGCAGCGACGATTTTATTGGAGTAAGCAATAGAAAACCGTGTAACTATAGTAAGAAGCAAAAGAATGATAAACACGAAAACTGGGTTTTTTTGTAGGGATGTACGCATCCAACTCTGAAGTCGTTGGATTACCTTAGGAACAATGAAAAACAAAAATATGACATCCGCTATAGATATGCCGTGCCTCTTTTTATATAAACGTATAGCCCCTACGATGTGCTTTTTTATTCGTTTGTATGTGTTAATAGAATATTGTGAGAGATGCCGGAGAGCAAAAGAGAAAAATGTCCGAACGATCATCCAAAGAACAGCAATAAAAAGAATTCCCAATAAACCAAGCACTAACAAGAAAATATTCGGATAGTAAATACTATTGTCGTACCACTGACGAAATAAGTCCATGATGTATTACCGCACGCGTTTTTTGAGCATCTCGATGCGGGTTTCGTCCTCGTGGTAGATGGTGGAATAATACTGCCGTTTGCTCTCCAGCCACAGCAGTTCAAACCGGTTGGCTTTCACCACGCCCTTTTCCAAATTAGGAAGCGCTTTCGGCAGATGAAACACAATCTTTCTCGTCTCCACATGATCCAAAAGCTTTTTCCGCACAAGTTTTCTGATGAATGGCACCGCCTCCTTCGCAATTCCCCCGCCCATGGTCGTACTCAACCCTTTCTTTTTTACCTGCCCAAACAAATCTTGGGCAATTTCATAGATTTGATCGCAGTTAATGTCTTCCCGTGATATGCCCAGCGACCCCGTCATGTCCACACGTCCTAACGTAATGGAAGAAAGAAGGGATAACTGTTTTTCTTTGAGGATCTCGGGCAGGTTCTGATACGCAAGATACGTTTCAATGTTCACGCCGAAATGGATGTTTTTTTGCAAATCCGCCGGAAAGTAATTTTTGATCGCCTGCAAAAATTTCCGCATCGCATACGCGCTTTCGATCATCGGCGCCACCAAACCGGTGACCCCGATGTGCTGGGCATGGTACATATCCGTGATTGCCTCAGCTCCTCCCACCTTAAGGACTATCCCCAACCCGGCGCGCGACGCCACATCTTTCAGGCGCATTACTTCATTCAGGCGGCATGCTTCCGCTTCAAATTCCGCTTTTACCGCCACCACGCCGTGGTTCTTTTTGAGATCTTTCAATACATCAACCATCGTCAATTCGAGCTGATTCATAGTGGTATATTGTCATCCTCGGGCTTGACCCGAGGATCCATCCTTATTGGAATACTGGATTCCCGCCTACGCGGGAATGACGAGCTTAACTCATACCTAATGTTTCTATAACCACCCCAAGCCCTTCTTTCACTTCCGCAATCGTCAGATCATGCACCTTCATTAAGGTCAAATCTTTTGTCGGCAACACAAGCACCAACCCTGCTCCTGTTTGTTTTTTGTCCTGCTTCAGACGCGTAACGATCGGGGGCAGACGGAAATACTCACGGCGGTTGGCGTGTGCCGCGGTAATATTCGGGAGCAGTAACCTCTCATTTATATACGTAAATACGTTTTTGTCAAGCCACTTCCGCCGCAGAGACACATAATTGGCAAACAGCATGCCGATAAGTACTCCGGTGCCGTGGGGAATTCTAAACTGCGAAACAGACTCCAGTGCATGGCCCAGCTCGTGGCCGTAATTGAGCAAATTCCTTCTCCCCCGATCAAATTCATCTCCCTCCATGTAACTCAATTTAATACGGATGCTTTCTTCAATCGTCTTTTTTACCAGTTGTTTGTTTTTCGTTTTCCGAAGCGTATCGATGCGCCGTATGGTTGATCCAAGCTGATCGAGTGCTCTGTGCTTCATAAGATAAAACTTCACAATTTCCCCGATGCCGCTTGCCCAGTCTAGTGGTGACAGCGTGTCCAGAAAATCAACGTTGATAT
>CAYHZS010000064.1:0-3093 GCA_964361185.1 uncultured Candidatus Saccharibacteria bacterium | reverse complement strand
GCCTTCATCCTCGGAGACGGGGCGATTTCGCTTCCGCGAAATGCGCCTGCATCTGGCCCGCAGAGCGGCGAGGCCTGCCTGCCGGCAGGCAGGTATTCGGCGCTTAGCGCAATAAAATGAGGCCGACGGTGTAGCCGTTGGCCTCTTGGGCTTGGATCGCTGGGGTCCATTTCAGTCCACCAAGGTCTGTTCTTTTAGTCCGGGGTGGCCATCATCTTGTAGAATAGCTCGTTTCCGCTGTACTGGGCGAAGGCCGCAGCGCGTTCCTCCAGTAGGAAACCGAGGCTGAGCGCGGTGAGAAGCATTGCTGCCTCGTCGGCGAGCTCGGGAAGACCGGAGAAGGAGAAGATGTAGGCGCCAGCATTGACTGCGCCGCCCCACTTACCTTCATCCGGATTCCGGCTCTGCCAACTACTCCAGTGGTCCGGATGCTCGGCGAGCCGGCGGGCTTTCTCCTGGGCGAGCTCGAGGTACTTCTGACCCCTCTCCGCCGGCACATTCCCGATGCCGAGGATAAGCGTCGGCAGGGCCGTCGGATTTTCATTCTTCACCACAAGGCAGAAGTAGCCGCCCTGTTCCTTAGGGTCATTGAGCTCGGCGATGACGCGTTTGACCGCCTCCCTAGCCATCTCGATGATTTGAGTGATCTTACCGCCGAAGCTGAAACGATCCACCTGCTCTATGGTCATGACCTTCTCCTTGTTTGGATACTATGCAATGCGGTGGGATCTGGCTACACTTTATCATCAATTATATCTTCTGTCAAGGATCACAAAAATATCTCAAACCAAAACCGGCCGCCTAGGCCGATTTAGTTGCTCAGTACCACCCTAGTTCTGACCCCACACCCCCTCCATTTTTTGCTCGCTCGCCGGAGAGAGAGGTTACAAAAATTAAAATGTCTTTCCGTGGTTTCCGAATACGTCTTTTATTGCCACAACTTGTCCTTCGTAGAGATGGCTGTTATCAAAAGCAGCAAGCTTAACAAGGTAGACACCTTTGAAGCTTATGTTTCTAAGTTTATTAGAGATAAGTAAAGCATAGTCCGCATCAAAGGTTGGGTGATATCTTTCGGTTATCAATAGAATTAAGTTTTTGGTATTTGCGTAATGCTTTTCCGCTTCTTTTATTATTTGATTCAGGAATTCTTCTATATTTACATCGATAATCGCCATACCCGACCCTTGTTTTATTCTTGTCCCCCAAAATTGCTCCAATCCGGGTTCTCCGGTTTTGAGTTGTAAGTTCAGAGTTTCGCCTCCCTCTGAAACTGCACGTATATCAACATCACTAGCTTCCTCGTCGTTAGGGAAAACACGATAGTTCAAATTATAAGTTTTATTGAGGCGTTCAACAAAAAATTCTGCGAGTGCTCGTTCACGTCTTTTCTTATTAGCTCGCCAATCGATTTTATGGATACTGCTTTGCACAGATTTGAGAATTTAATTGGACTTATAAATTTAGACCTAATGCCTAATAGCATGTAACGGATTGATTACCCAAAACATCTCTTCCTGTTATGTTACAAGTTATTGGATTGAGAATTGATGGTTTTGAGAATAAATCATTGACGATTCTATCATAAGAATTATAGTCTCTCGCTGGAGCTGGTGGTGTATACGAAGAATAGCTTGAGCCGTAGTTTTCTAACGACTTTTTAATTAAAATAACAGCGTCGTAATATTCAGCATCTTTCCTTTTCATGTTATCTACAAAATTACTAAAATCCTGTATTCCACTACTTAAAACCTTATACATATTATCAGATTGACTTTCATTATATGCTTTTATATCTGCCGACCATGTTTCCATACTTACAAATTTATTAGGATTGCTTAAGTAGTAATTCACTTTACTATCATATTGGGCAATCATATCATCAGAGTATTTTAATCTTTTATTTGCGTTATCAAGAACATTTTGTACATAGTCTCGTTCACGTTGATATGAATCTTCCAGTAGCTTAAACATTTTGTTGAATACCGCCGAGTCTCCTGTAGCGTTTGTGAAATATGTATTTCTAATAATTCTAATGTTGGTGTCTAGCTCATTCAACCTACTTCGTAAGTGTTCGGGATTTCCAGATATTACGTCTTTATATTGTCTAGCAGTCTCTCTGAACTTTGCGTCGAGCGTAAGCGTAAGTTCCCAAAAGTTTTCCTCTTTATTATCACTTTGAGTTTTCGCGGGCTCTGTTTTATTCTCTTGTTTGATTGGCTCGGTATTTTTCTGTGCTGGAGCAGGAGATGCTCTTTGCTTTTTTAACTCTTCAATCTCTTTTTTTAATTTTTCAACATCACTTGCTTGTCTCTGCTCTTCTTTGGATTTTAACTCAGCCACTTCTTTTTTTAACTGTTCAACCTCGCCTTTTAACTCGGCGATTTTCTGCATTGCTTCGTCGCGCTCCTTTTGACTTATTCCAATTGCCTTTATTATGGCCTCTCTTGCCTCATCGGGAACTTTAGTTAAAACATCAGCTAAAACCTCTTGATGTTTTGAGGCGCTGTCGGCGATTGTATTGAGTAATGCCTCGGTTTTATCTTTTTCTCTAATTTCTTTTACCTTCTCTACCGCAAAAGCAATGTTGCTTTCGTAATTTGTTATAGCCGTTTTTACCGCCTCGGCATTATCCGTGACCGCCCCCGCTTCAGCCAAGCGTTCATCGGCATATTCCAACGCTTTCTCGGCTTTTTTCTCGGGACTGAATGTAAAAAACAAACCTATTTTCTCAAAGGCAGTATCGAAAAAATAAAAGAGGCTCCCGGGCTTTACGCCCGGACTTGTTGCGGCTGAAGCGGAGGCGGGAAAAGAAAAAACAGCCACCAGCAGCAGGGCAAACATGATTGTGGAGAATCTTTTCATTGTGAACATTATAGCTCCTTTTTCATCAATTGATTAAAAAATTTTCTTTCCACCGGCCGCACACTAATTTTTATGCCGCTGGTCGGAGTCGAACCGACACGGGCTTGCGCCCAGAGGTTTTTGAGACCTCCGCGTATACCAGTTCCGCCACAGCGGCAAAATTAATGCGGAGTAAATCTGCCAGTTCCGCCACTCGCCCAGTGGGGTTTATTGTAACGCTTTTGGCAGCTT
>CAYHZS010000063.1:0-3094 GCA_964361185.1 uncultured Candidatus Saccharibacteria bacterium | reverse complement strand
TCTTGGCCGTTTGATCCCCGCGGGGACCGGCTTTAAGAACAAGAATATCGAGATAGATTCCGTAGAAAGTGAAAATGAATAGGTTGCTATAAAGATATCGGTTTTTTTGAAACGTAAACTTGAAACTCATAACGTTTTAAGTCGCACGTTTTACACTCCACGTTTTATGCCCCCCTCATCGCCAGTTGACCAGATAAAAGAACGGCTATCCATATCCGACGTAGTGGGCAGTTATGTGAAATTGGAGCGAGCCGGGGCGAACTTTAAAGCTAGATGTCCTTTCCATAGCGAAAAGACGCCGTCTTTCTTTGTTTCGCCGGCGCGCGGTTCGTACCATTGCTTTGGCTGCAACCGGGGAGGTGATATCTTCACTTTTGTCGAGGAAATAGAAGGAATTCAATTTGTTGACGCGCTTAAGCTTCTGGCGGACAAGGCCGGAGTGGAACTAAGGAGCATTGATCCGAAGCAGAAAAGCGAATACGACAAGTTATATTCGCTCATAGAAAATGCAGTTTCGTATTACGAAGAAAACTTGAGAGGAGACAACGAAGCCCTTGTGTATCTTAAGGGACGCGGACTTACCGATGAAACAATTCACGCGTGGAGAATAGGGTTCGCCAAAGAATCGTGGAGTGGCTTATATGATACTCTCCGCAAGAAAGGATACAGCGATTCCGACATAGACAAAGCCGGATTTGTAGTAAGCGGACAAAGGGGATATTACGACCGTTTCCGTTCACGCATTATGTTTCCGCTTAGTAATGCAAGCGGGAAAATTATTGGCTTCTCTGGCAGAATTTTTCTTCCATATGACAAGGCCAAGGAAAAAGAGCTTGCAAAATACGTAAACAGTCCGGACACTGTTCTTTATAATAAATCACGCATCCTTTACGGATATGATAAAGCAAAAAACGCTATGATGCGTGAAAACTCGTGTGTTCTCGTGGAAGGACAAATGGATTTGCTTATGGCGCATCAGTCAGGAGTGGCGAATGCAGTCGCGCTTTCAGGTACGGCTCTCACGGAAGACCATTTGCGGATGATAAAGCGTTTTGCCGATAATCTCGTTTTGTCGCTTGATTCGGACGAGGCAGGGCTGTCCGCGAGCGAGCGCGCTTGGCGCCTCGCCATATCTCTCGGACTTGATGTCAAAGTTGCCAATTTGCCCAAGGGAATGGATCCGGCCGATTTTGCCCATAAGGATTTCGAGGGGTTCAAGAAATCCCTTAAAGACGCAAGGCATATCATTGATTACCTTCTATCAGGATTGAAAGAGAAAGGACTTGATAAGCGCGAATTCAGCCTAGAACTCGGAAAAAAAATCATTCCTTATGTTTCCGAGATAGGAAATAAAATAGATCAGGCGCATTTCATCGGGAAGCTTGCTGATGAACTCGGTATCGGAGAAGAACATTTGTGGGAAGAAGTTTCGAAGGTTAAGCGTAGTGCGGGCGTTGCGACAGTATCTTCGCCCGTACAGGCCGGCCGGCCGAGTTTTAAGAGGAAAGACGTAATAGCGCGGAAGATACTCGGGATGATTCTTTGGCAGGAAAGCATCAAGGAGACTTCCATAGATATACCCAAATGGAAGAAAGAATACGAGGATTTATCTCTCAAATATGGCATACAAAGATTGCCGGAGATAAAAGATGCTAAAGACCTTATTTTTGAATCAGAGCTCTATTATGATGGGCATGAACATCTGGATCGCGAATTTGCCGAGCTTTTAAGAAACTTGGAAAGGGAAGTACTTGAAGAACAGCTAGCTGAAACCATGACTAGTCTAGCTTTGGCTGAAAAAAAGGGCGAATCGGGTCAAGCGGAAGAATTTTTAAAGAAATGCCAGGAACTTTCACAAAAAATAAACGAGATTAAAAATAATAAGTAACACGATGCCAAAAAAGAAAAATACGAAGACAAAGAAGGCTTCCAAGAAAACTCTTAAGGTCAAAAAACCGGTTAAGACCAAAAAAGTTAAGGCGAAGAAAATACCAAAGCCGAAGAAAATCTCCAAGCGCGATATTGCCGGCCGTAGAGACAAATGGCCAAAAATGAAAAAAGTTCCGGTCGCCAAGGTCAAGAGAACCAAGCGCGAGGAACTTGAGGAGAAGGCCAGTCAGCTTATCGTCAAGGGGAAATATCGCGGTTTTATAACCTATGATGAGATTCTGAAAGAGTTTCCAAATATAGAGAATGACGTTGTTTTTCTTGAAGATTTATACGAACGGCTGAATGTTGCCGGAGTGGATGTGCTTGAGGGAGGCAATTTGCTTGATTTGGACGCAGCTTCGGTGTCGGGAAAGGGAGGGCGTGAAGGTTCATCTTACGATTCCATTCAGATGTACTTGAAGGAAATCGGGCAGTATCCACTTCTTTCAGGTAACGAAGAAAAGGAATTGGCGCGCCGGATTGAAAAAGGAGACAACGAGGCCAAGAATTTGCTTGCCCGCGCGAATCTCCGACTTGTCGTTTCCATAGCTAAAAAATTCGTAGGCAGAAGCGCCGATCTCACATTGCTTGATTTGATTCAGGAGGGGAACCTAGGGCTTTTCAAAGCGGTGGATAAATTTGACTGGAAAAAGGGCTACAAATTCTCCACGTATGCCACATGGTGGATACGCCAGGCTATCACCCGCGCGCTTGCCGATCAGTCGCGTACTATTCGCATTCCCGTGCACATGGTTGAAACCATCGCCAAGTACAAGCAGACAGTCCGTCGTCTGTCGCAGGACTTGGGGCGCGACCCTCTGCCCGAAGAGATAGCTACCGAGATGGGAGTGGAGGTGGAAAAAATCCATACTATAGAAAATATAAACCAGGACACAGTATCGCTTGAGAAGCCCATCGGTGAGGACTCGGACGACGGCAAGTCAACATTGGGCGAATTTATCGCCGACGATACTATTCTTTCTCCCGCTCAGGATTCGGCGCACCGTATTTTGCGCGACCAGATAAATGAAATTTTGGACGACCTTTCTCCAAAGGAAAGGAAGATTCTGGAAATGAGGCACGGGCTTATTGACGGCGTAATGCACACGCTTGAAGAAGTGGGGCAGGAATTCGGCGTAACCCGCGAACGCATCCGCCAGATTGA
>CAYHZS010000062.1:0-3113 GCA_964361185.1 uncultured Candidatus Saccharibacteria bacterium | reverse complement strand
CAACACTTCCGCAACGCAGAACACAAACTCCTTTATATTCAGGGTATGTCGTTGTTCCTTTAGTCTTATGGTCAATACTAACGCCTTTAAAATTTTCCAATGGTATTAGAAGTGTTTTAGACCAGTACTTTTTCATTTCTTCAGGATTTTGGTCAGACCTTAAATGTAGTTCACATTTTATTTTTGCAGGAACAAGATTGTAGTTTTTCCTTAATACAGAAATAAAAAATCTTAAAATAAGCGGGTTTGAATTTCCTATTGCCGTTTCTTTCATTTTGAAACCTTCTCCCAAGTATAAAAACGATAATGCTAGGTCAAGAATTTCCTTGTTTGAAGTATTAAGTTTTTTGAGAACACATAATGCTTGCTCTTCAGCAATTTTTAATCGTTTGTTTTTTTGCTCATTGTGCCAAACGACCGCTTTTGCCCTAGCGACAACAAGCGCATTACGTCGATTATCATTAAGAGTCTCTTTTTGTTTACTACTTAATTCTATATTCTTAAACCACCCACTAAGAGTCGATCGTGGAATTCCAAGTTTGTATTCAATAAATGAAATAGACTTACCACTTTTACGGAATCTTGTTGCTTTTGATTTTAACCCGAACCACTTAGACTTCATGTATAAATTATACTCTCTATAAAACGGATGAACAATAATATTTAACACAATTTGACACCCCATTCCCTATCTGCTATATTGTTGTAGTGAGACGAAAGAGACCAGAGATGGCCCCTTTTTTGTTTCCAAATTTGAAACCATTCAACGAGGAGAAGGAAATGCAACACCAGAAAGCAGTCCAACAAATGGAGCGGGGGAACGAAGGCCATGGTGGCGGAAGCCATCCTGATCTTGCGTTCGTCCCGAGACCAGACCGGGTGGATTACAGCAAGCTGTTCCACCTTCTGGTTGAAAAAGGGATCCCTCTTGGGACACCCATCGTTTCAATCGGCGAGTAACGCTCGCTGACCCAACCAAGTCCCAGGAAACGCAACGCGTCCTGGGCATTTTTTTTGCTCCAAACACACCAAACTGTTAGTATCCAGACTATGCGAATCTTATCCATAGAAACAAGTTGTGATGAAACTGGAGTCAGTATAGTGGAAGCCAAGGGCGGGTTCAGTAAACCGGAACTACAGGTTCTCGCCAATATCACCGCTTCGCAAGTTAAGCTTCATGCAAAATATGGAGGTGTTTTCCCTATGATGGCCAAACGTGAGCATGCAAAAAATCTTACCCCGATACTTAAACAAGTTTTAAAAGAATCGGGGTTGTTCAAAAATAATTCTCCAAAAAACTATTCTAGTATTCTCAAGAATACTAGAATAGTTTTGAAACGAGAACCGGGACTAGCCGAAGCGTTAGTTCCTTTATTGCAAAAAATAAAAAAACCGAAAATCGACGCCATCGCCGTCACTTATGGGCCCGGACTTGAGCCCACTCTCTGGGTCGGCATAAATTTTGCCAAAGCGCTTTCGCTCGCTTGGAATATTCCCGTCATTCCTATAAATCACATGGAGGGGCATATTTTTTCTGCTCTGATGGAGCAGAGACAAGTTAAAAGTAACAAGTTAAAAGTAACAAGAAACAAGCAAGAAAATACCAGCTATATGCTATCAGCTATAAGCTTCCCTGCTGTCGCTTTGCTCATTTCCGGTGGACATACTGAACTGGTTTTGATGAAAGACTGGTTCAAATACAAAATAATTGGCGCCACGCGTGACGACGCCGTGGGCGAAGCGTTTGATAAAGTTGCGCGTATTTTGGGCCTTCCGTACCCCGGTGGTCCTGAAATCTCCCGACTAGCCAAACTTGGAAGCCATGCCCCCAAATACAAGCTTCCCCGCCCAATGCTTCATTCGGGAGATTTTGATTTTTCTTTTTCGGGACTCAAAACCGCCGTGCTCTACTTAGTCCGCGACCTAGAGAAAAAACATTCTAACATTTTGCAAAACGTTAGAATGTCATCCGACATAGCACGAGAATTTGAAAATGCCTGTGTGGAAGTGCTCGTCGCAAAAACAATGTCCGCGCTAAAAAAATACAAAACCAGTACGCTAATTTTGGGCGGAGGCGTCTCTGCTAATGAGAAAATTCGTCACGACATGAAGCTTGCGTTGAATGAAAAGTTCCCCGACTGCGCGCTTTATCTGCCCGACACAAATCTAACCGGAGATAACGCCCTCATGATTGCCGGAGCCGGCTATTTGCGCGCCATGGGAGCGAAGACAGGCAAATTAAAGCTAGTCGCAAACCCATCCGCCAAAGGCAATTTACGCCTTTAATTACGCCTTATTTCCTGTTACTATTGGGGTTAATGACGGAAAAGAAAGCAACCGAAAACGCCAATATCCCCGAAAAGCTTTTAAAACCATACGACCCTAAGGAAACCGAGGGGCGGGTTTATAAACTCTGGGAGGATAGTGGGTACTTTAACCCCGATAATCTGCCCCCCCGCCACAAAATCCCCTATTCCATAGTTCTCCCTCCGCCGAATGTGACTGGCACGCTCCATATTGGGCACGCGGCCATGCTCGTAATTGAAGACATTATGATACGTTTTGAGCGCATGCGCGGAAAGAAAGCTCTCTGGCTCCCCGGCACCGACCACGCGGCGATTGCCACGCAGGAAAAGGTGGAGAAGGAAATTTATAAAACGGAAAACAAAACCCGCCACGATTTCGGGCGCGAAGAATTTTTGAAACGCGTGGAGGCGTACGCCCAAAAAAGCCATGACACTATTGTCGGGCAAACAAAAAGAATGGGTTCATCTTTGGACTGGAGTCGTGAAGCGTACACTTTGGACGAAAAAAGAAATTTGGCTGTCCGCACAGCTTTCAAAAAAATGTACGACGATGGACTCATTTACCGCGGAAATAGAATTGTAAATTGGGATCCAAAACTTCAAACTACTGTTTCCGACGAAGAAATAGAATATGTGGAACAAAAAGATCCGTTCTTTCATTTCAAATACGGGCCCTTTGAAATAGGTACTGTGCGTCCCGAAACAAAATTCGGAGACAAATATGTAGTCATGCATCCGGACGATAAACGCTACCAAAAATACAAACGTGGCGACAAAATAGATTTGGAATGGATCAACGGCCCCATA
>CAYHZS010000061.1:0-3452 GCA_964361185.1 uncultured Candidatus Saccharibacteria bacterium | reverse complement strand
GAACCTGAAAACAAATCGGCTCGAACCATATTTTGTAAGGGCAAAAGAAATTTTTCATAAAGAATTATGAACCAAAAAGGATTTATAAATATAGCTGTAATTATTGGGGTAATTGTTGTGGCAGGAATAGCCGGATATTTTGTGTTGAGCCAGCGCACATCACCACCAAATCCAATCCCTTCTCCAACCTCGCTAACATCAACTCCTTCAACACCAACGCAGACATCAACACCCGAACCGGACTCAAATGCAAAGATAGTTTCGCTAGGTGAAGAATTTACCCTGAAAAGGGGCGAAACTGCTCGCGTCAAAGGTTTAAATGTTTTTTTGAAAGTAAAAGATTTCATATATTCTCCTTGCCCGAAAGGTACTCAATGTATTTGGAGCGGCCTTGCTGTTGTTTTTGAACTGACAGTTGATGGCAAAGTATATAATGCTTCTATCGGTAATCTGCCTCCAGAAGCTCCATACGACGTTCTTGTTAAGAAAACTGATTACAAAACTTACGCCACTTTTGTAATCAACACTTCACAGATTAGTTGCACTAGGCGCAGCGGCATATCGCAAGATGAATGCTGGCGCGGATTGGCCAAAAGATTCAGCGATCAATCTTACTGCAGTAAGATTGGCGATACTCTCACCAAGGACGCTTGTTTTGAAGATTTGGCAGAACAATTAAAGAACAATAATTTGTGCCAAAATGTTGCATCTCCAAAACAATACTGTCAGTATTTAAAACTCGTCCCGCAAAATGACTTAGCACAGTGCGACAGCATAATCATTTTCCATTGGCGCGTCAGTTGCTTTAAGGAGATTGCTAACAAAAGCGGTCAAGGAATAAATATCTGCGACACCCTTGAACCCAGCAAAGCAACTGTTTGCAGGGAAGCTATCTCCGGACCGGATTATTAGAATTTGCCGCCAAAGAAAAACTTGAAATTGTTAATGTGCGGCGGAGCCGCTCCGGATTTTATTCACCCCCCATTTCCGAGCCGCGCGAAGCGCGGCGAGCAAACTCCGTTCGAGCTATTTTAAGAATACACCGCATGGAACTCAGCGATAAACTCGAAGTAAAGTTTCGACTGGAAGAAAGTCAAAAAAAGGCCCTGCGGAGGCTCAGTCTTTTTTCTGTGCATGATTTGCTTTTTCACTTCCCTGTCAGGTACAGTGACATAAGCGAGGCGAAACAGATAGCGGATTTGGTTCCCGGCGAGGTAGCAACGATTTTCGGAAAAGTTTCTAAACTAAAAACCAAAAAAGGATTCCGTTCCAGAATCCCAATGGGCGAAGGAGAAATAGAAGATCTGTCCGGAAAAATAAAAATCATCTGGTTTAATCAGGCCTATCTGGCGAAGATGATCCATGTGGATGAAAATGTAAAATTAACCGGACATGTGACTAAAGGAAAGTATGGTTTGTATCTGGCCAATCCAGAATTTGAGAGAATACCCGATGTACCGGCAGACCTGCATGATACTTTGTTCAATAAAAAAGATGCGGAAAATAAGGGCTTCTCTTACCCCATTTATCACGAGACAAAAGGCATAACTTCCAAATGGTTTTATCACGCGCTGGAGAAAATATTAAGGGAAAAAACTCTGGATAAGCTGGAAGACTATATTCCGGAAGATATTTTGAAAAAATACAGTTTACCGACGCTGAAAACTTCCCTTATTTGGATTCACAAACCGAAAAATTCGCGCGACGCGGAGTCCGCCAGAAAAAGATTCGCCTTCGAGGAAGTTTTTTGCATCCAATTGGAGCGCCAGCACGACAAATTTGAGTACAGGAAAAATAAATCCTTTCAAATAAAAACCGATAAAAAAGAAACGGAAGAATTCGTAAAAAGATTTCCATTCTCGCCGACCAATTCCCAGAAAAAATCCATCGCCACCATACTGGAAGATATGGGGAAAAGTTTTCCGATGTCCCGGCTGCTTGAAGGCGATGTCGGAAGCGGGAAAACTGCGGTCGCGGCCACCGGCGCCTATACTGTCGTAAAACAGAGACCCTTCGACTACGCTCAGGGCAAGCCCCAAAATTTCGGCAACCTACAAGTGGCTTATATGGCTCCGACAGAAATATTGGCTACCCAGCATTTTGAGTAATTTATCAGGTATTACAAGCATCTCCCTGTAAAAATAGGGCTCATAACAGGCTCTGGTTGTCGTAAATTCACCTCTAAAGTGAACCCTTCCGGCTGGACGGACATTTCCCGCTCCCAGCTCTTAAAGTGGACTCTAAACGGAGAAATACCGATCCTGATAGGAACCCACGCTCTTATCCAAAAATCGGTCAAATTCAAAAATCTGGCCCTGGTGGTAATAGACGAGCAGCACCGCTTCGGCACGGCGCAAAGAAGAAAACTTGTACGGAAAGATAATATCGCACCACATCTTCTTTCCATGACCGCCACGCCTATTCCCCGAACCTTGGCACTAACAATTTACGGGGACTTGGATTTATCATTGCTTGACGAGATGCCGGCGGGCAGAAAACAAATTATCACCGAAATTATCATGCCGAATAAACGCAATGAAACTTATGAAAAAGTAAGGGAAGAATTAAAAAACGGCAGACAACTTTATGTCATTTGTCCGCGCATAGAAGAACCGGACCCGAAAAAAGAAATGGCCGTACAGGCCAAGTCCGCCATCACCGAAGCCAAGCGCCTGAAAAAAGAAATTTTTCCGGAATATGAAATTGGTGTCTTGCACTCAAAAATGAGCAAGCAGAAAAAAGAAGAAGTGATGAAAGATTTCGTCGGCGGAAAAATAAATATCCTGTGCGCCACTTCGGTGGTAGAAGTCGGGGTGAATGTGGAAAACGCAACCATCATAATCATCGAGGGCGCGGAAAGATTCGGCTTGGCCCAGCTTCATCAGCTTCGCGGACGGGTCATCAGAAGCAATCATCAGGCCTATTGTTATGTTTTCGCGGACACCAAATCTCAAAAAACTACCGAAAGATTGAAAGCCTTGAAAACAGCCAAGAACGGTTTCGAATTGGCGGAATTGGATTTGTTAATCCGCGGCGCCGGAGAGCTCGGGGGCGCCAAGCAATGGGGCATTTCTGATCTGGGAATGGAAGCCATCAAAAATATAAAAATGGTGGAAGCCGCCCGGGCCGAAGCTATCCGCCTCATTTCCGAAGACCCCGAACTTTTAAAGTATCCCCTTCTAAAATCTAAGGTGAAAGAAAAGGTTTCAGAATTCCATTTTGAATAATGTCCGTCCTCTAGGATTCCCTGCCAGCAACGCCTAAAGCGTAGCTTTTGCGGGTTGAGAACCTAGGACTTGTGCAATTATATGACAAAATCCGAACCTTTTTTAACGAATGATTTTTTGAGGGGTAAGGGGGTCGTTTCGTCTATTCCGTTCAGCGTTTGAGCGACTAATAAAGCTTATTTACTCCAATAATATCGCCGGCGTTCAGGTCGCGCTTTTTCGTCT
>CAYHZS010000060.1:0-3489 GCA_964361185.1 uncultured Candidatus Saccharibacteria bacterium | reverse complement strand
AGGAAATATGGGCTACGACGCGCTTTTGGACGCTCTGGTTCCGGATATGATTTCTGCGGGAATTATTGACCCTGTTAAGGTAACAAGAAGCGGAGTGGAAAATGCCGCCTCGGCCGCCGCCATGCTTCTTACCACTGAAGTGGCGATTTCGGATGAGCCGAAGGAAGAGAAAGCTAGTCTCGCGCCCGACATGGGTGGTATGGGATATTAAAAAGTATATTGTTATACTAAAAATTAGAAGTTCAACTTACGTACGGAGGCCACCGTGGCAGACGATTTGAACCAAAGCGAATTACTCAAGCTTCTTGATTCTCCTGGGGTTAAGCATGAGTTAGGTCGCACACTGACAAAGGGCGTGGACAAACCGCTTGACGACAGCCGTCCTTACCCGCAGGAAAGAGTTGATGCGGTGACCAAAGCCTGCATGTCGGCAATCCGAGCCATAAAACGCAGGTCTTACTAGGTCCGTAAAGGAAATTCCAAAAACCCCGCTTTCGCGGGACTTTTGTTTTTGGCGAGGTTTGGTATTCTATGTATTATTGTACCGTTTAGTTATTTGGCTATTTTATTATTAATTATTTAACTATTTAATCTTATGTCTAGAACTTGGTGGATTATTTTGGGAGTCGTGGTTATTTTGGGGCTTTATGGAGTTACCACTTACAATAGCTTTATTTCCATGGGGCAGAATATTGATGGCCAATGGGCGCAGGTGGAAACCCAGTATCAGAGGCGTTTTGACTTGATTCCAAACTTGGTGGCGTCAGTTCAGGGTGCAATGAAGCAAGAGCAGAAAGTATTTGGGGACTTGGCCGAAGCGCGCACGCGTTATGCCGGAGCATCATCGATTAACGACAAAGCGTCTGCCGCGACCGGCGTGGAAAGCGCCCTCGCGAGACTTTTGGTGGTGATGGAAAATTATCCCCAGCTTAAGTCAGTGGAAACAGTCCAGACACTTATGTCCCAACTTGAAGGTTCGGAAAATCGCGTTGCTGTAGAGCGCGGACGATTTAATGATTCGGTCCGGGTTTACAACACAAAAGTTAAAACTATTCCATCTTCTCTCATAGCTAAGATGTTTAACTTCAGCGAGCGGAATTATTTTGAAGCCGCAGCCGGCGCGGAGAATGCTCCAAAAGTACAACTATAGAATAGAGGTAAAAGGTAGAAGATAAGGAATAAGAAAAATACCAGTGACGAGACTTTGCCTACAGGCACAGTTTAGTCACGCGTTAAAAAATGAAAATAAATCCCGCAAAACTACTGCTATTAACTGTGGTTCTAATGCCTGCTGTGGTTTTTGCGTACTTTAATCCCGGGAAACCAACAGGATTTTTGAATGACTTTGCGGGAATTTTGACGACGGAACAGAAGTCGGTGCTTGAGAATACGCTTTCGCAAAACAAGCAATCCACCAGCAATGAAATTTCCGTCGTAACCGTAAAATCGTTAGATGGGGATACGGTGGAAAATTTTGCTGAAAAACTGTTTAAAGAGTGGAACATAGGAGATGAGAAAAAAGATAACGGCGCGCTACTTCTTATTGCGATAGATGACCGTAAATTGCGGATTGAAGTTGGCTATGGGCTTGAGCCTGTTTTGACGGATGCGGTTTCCTCACAAATTATCCGTAATGTCATTACGCCTAAATTCAAACAAAACGATTATTATGGCGGGATTACAGACGGAGTGGCACAGATTATTTTAGCGACGAAAGGAGAATTTTCCGCTTCGGAACCAAAACAGGCGCCTTTCTGGACTAATTTTGAGCTTGACCTTTTTATTTTCTGGCTGGGGCTTGGCCTTATTCAATGGTTTTTTGCCATAATGGCGCGTTCAAAATCTTGGTGGTTGGGTGGCGTTGTCGGCGCTCTTATTGGAGTAATAGTCGCGGTCGTAGCAACGGTTTTTATCGGACTCGTGTTGGGGGCTGTTTTGGTTCCACTTGGTCTCATACTTGATTACTTTATTTCCAGAGAGTTTTCAAAAAGCAAAGAGCTGGGAAAGAAACCGCGTTGGTGGGCAGGCGGACCATGGTTCGGCGGTGGCGGATTTGGCAGAGGGGGAGGTGGATTTGGCGGTTTTGGCGGAGGAAGTTCGGGTGGCGGAGGTTCTTCCGGCAGTTGGTGATATACTTTTTTGTATGGAGGATATAAGGAAAAATGAACTGCACCGCGTGGCTGTAACCGGTATTATTTATACGCCTGAGAGAAAATACCTCATCACAAAAAGAAGTAGTCACAAAAAAGCTTTTCCGGGAAAATGGACAGTGCCGGGAGGAGGTCTTGAAACGGGGGATTATATTGATAAGCCCAAAACTGCAAACGACCAGTGGTATTACGCCGTGGAAGACGGCCTAAGACGGGAAATTATGGAGGAAGTTAATGTAGAAGTTGGCAAGCCGCAATATCTCCTCGATCTGGTCTTTATTAAGGGTGATAATTTACCGGTCTTAGTGCTTAGTTACTATTGTCCCTTTGTTTCCGGAGAGGTTAAGCTTGATGAAGACAGTGTCGAATACGCTTGGGTAACATATGACGAAGCGGTTCATTATGATCTTATTGACGGAATCATAGATGAAATAAAGATGGTGGATGATATCCTTAAGAAACATCCGTAAATTAATGAGTCTTACGTTTACAGACAAAATTTTAGCACGAACTCTCCTCAGGGTTATTCCCGATTGGATAACGCCGAACATGGTCACTTGGTTTCGCTTTATAACAATTCCTTTTGTCGGCTATTTTTTTATTCAAGAACAATATATTTTTGGCCTTGTTTTATTTTTCTT
Source organism: uncultured Candidatus Saccharibacteria bacterium (assembly GCA_964361185.1). Taxonomy (GTDB): domain Bacteria; phylum Patescibacteriota; class Minisyncoccia; order Phycocordibacterales; family VMEP01; genus JBAZYZ01. The sequence continues at coordinate 698 of CAYHZS010000060.1, read as the reverse complement.
TTCCTCGTTTTCAGACGCAGTAGACGGCTCGCTCGCGAGGACCAGAAATAAAGTGACCGACTGGGGAAGAACTTACGATCCTCTAGCCGATAAGCTTCTTATCGGCATATCGGTTTTTATCTTGGTTTCAAGGTTTTTGAACATTTATTTAGCGACGACTATCATCACGCTGGAAATTGTCCTTCTTTTTGGGGCGCTATATCGCAGGAGGACACAAGGGATACCGATTGAGGCGGAGGTGTCGGGAAAAGCAAAAATGGTGCTTCAGTCTTTTGGCGTCGGGGCTCTTCTAGTGTCGGTGGCGTTTCAATTGCCAGCGTTTTTGATAGTTGCCGGATACTTGCTTTATCTATCTATAATTTTTGCGATAATCTCTCTGGTGGTGTATAAATCCATATGACAGCTTTTAGCTGTTAGCTTATAGCTTTTAGGGAAAATTTATTTTTGGAAACAAACACTCACATTTTCTTTTGCGCGGAGGCGTCGCATAGTGCTTCAGACCGATGAGTGAGGTCTGAAGAGTCGGAGGCGGACGCGCCGAGACGGGGTCGCAAAAATTTTCAGCAGAAAATTATTTGTGACCTAGTGCGTATAATTTCGTAAGTAAAGCGGAGGCGTCGCATAGCGGTCTAGTGCGCAGACCTGGAAAGTCTGTGTGGGGCAACCCACCGAGAGTTCGAATCTCTCACCCTCCGTTT
>CAYHZS010000059.1:0-3515 GCA_964361185.1 uncultured Candidatus Saccharibacteria bacterium | reverse complement strand
CTTCGGGGAGGTGCCTAGCAACCTTTGATCCGGAGATGTCCGAATGGGGAAACCTTCCGATGTAAATCGGAATCCCGACTTCACGTCGGGACGCGCACCCGGGGAAGTAAAACATTTCAGTACCCGGAGGAAGAGAAAACAATTTTTGGGTAGCTTTCAGCTGTTAGCTTTTAGCTTTTAGGTTTTTCCTGAAAGCTGACAGCTATAAGCTAGAAGCTATCTTTGTGATTCCCTTAGTAGCGGCGAGCGAAAAGGGAGAAGCCCAAACCCGGCCCTAGTCCGACGCAAGTCGGACGGGCATCGGGGGTTGTAAGGGAGTGATTTTTGATTTTAATCGATCGAAGGGAAGTTAAAAAATAGATTGTTAATCAAATCGGCTGGAAAGCCGAGCCAGAGCGGGTGACAGCCCCGTAGGTGAAAATAATTTATCTTCTTTGTCACTCTTCTTGAGTACCTCAAGACACGAATACCTTGAGGGAATCCGCGAGAACTAACTCGCAAGGCTAAATACTTTTGGAGATCGATAGTGAACAAGTACCGCGAGGGAAAGGTGAAAAGCAGCCCGGTGAGGGCGTTGAAATAGACCATGAAACTGTCTGCTTACAAGGAGTGGGAGTCCGCCAGCTGGCGGATGACCGCGTGCCTATTGAAGAATGAGCCAACGAGTTTATTCGTATTGCGGACTAATCCGCCTCGGGCGGAGGAGTCATAGGGAAACCGAGTGTGAATAGCGCGCTTACCCGATCGTCGCAAGACGATTTGGGGTGGTAGTACGAATAAGACCCGAAGCCAGGTGAGCTTGCCATGGGCAGGATGAACCCCGCAGAAATGCGGGGGGAGGTCCGAACCGGTTAGCCGTGCAATACTATCGGATGACCTGTGGTAAGGAGTGAAAAGCTAATCGAACTTGGTAATAGCTGGTTCTCTCCGAAATAGCTTTTGGGTTAGCGTCTGATGGACCCCTCGGGGGTAGAGCACTGGAAGAGCTGAACAGGAGGAAACTTCATCAGCTTTATCAAACTCCGAATACCGAGGATTTTCCGCCTTTGGCGGGAAAAAATTATCAGGCAGTTAGACTACGGGGGCTAAGCTCCGTCGGTCGAAAGGGAAACAGCCCAGATCTCCATCTAAGGTCCCTAAATTCAAGCTAAGTGCGTCTTAAGGAGGTGAAATTTCTCTGACAATGAGGAGGTTGGCTTAGAAGCAGCCACCCTTTAAAGAAAGCGTAATAGCTCACTCATCCAGAGATTTTGCGCCGCAGATAATCGGGGCTAAGCTTGATACCGAAGATGAGAATCCCGCCGTAAGGCGGGGTGATAGGAGAGTATTCTCATCCGCCATGAAGCCCACGCCGTGAGGCGGGGTGGAGCGTTGAGAAGTAAGAATGTTGGCACAAGTAACCACAATCCGCCTGGAAACGGCGGACGCCGAAAGACTAAGGTTTCCTTGGCAATGACACACAACCAAGGGTTAGTCGGTCCTAAGGTGATGGCGAAAGCCGCAGCCGATGGACACACGGTTAATATTCCGTGACTTTTTCGGATTTTGATGAGAGGACGAAGTTGAGTATGCCGGGCAGATTATTGGATTTCTGTTCGGGCCGTCAGTGAGCGCTTTTGGCAAATCCGGAGCGCGGCCTTTAGTGGCGATCGCAAGCGGCGCGGAAATGTTTCGCTAAGGCGGGGCAAATTCGGCAAAGCCAGCTTCCAAGAAAAATCTCTAAATCCGTCCGCCGATCGGCGGACGGAATATCCGAAAAAACCGTACCGCAAACCGACACAGGTAGTCAGGTCGAGAAGACCAAGGCGAACGAGTGATTGCTCCTCAAGGAACTCGGCAAAAAAGCGGCCGTAAGTTAGCGATAAGGCCTTCCCGATGTCGTCGCAAGACGACTCATCGGGACGCAGCGAAAGTATCTCTGGCGACTGTTTATCAAAAACACAGCTCCCTGCAAACTCGTAAGAGGAAGTATAGGGGGTGACGCCTGACCAATGCCAGAAGGTCAAACATGGTCGTTTCCCGATGTAAATCGGGAGGTGAACTTTGTAAGCCCTGGTGAATGTCGGCGATAACTATAATCGTCCTAAGGTTTCTTGACTTAATTTGTAGATATTTTTTCTATTTTTTAGGTCAAGGAAGGATTGGGACGATTGTAGTGATAAATAGTTGAAAAGAGATAAGGAAAAGTAGTTGCCCTCCGACGATTGTCGGAGTCTAATTGACTATATGCTGGGAAATCTGTGCATAAAAAGCTGTAGTATTGAGTGCTACTTATTTGATATAATTTAGATATGACGCTTGCGTCCTTGTCTAAAAATCAAAGTGAAAAAGCATCTCATGCAGAAAATCAGCAGGAAAGATTGATAATGATTGGTTGGATAATCGGTTTTGTAGACGGTGAAGGTTGTTTTTCGATTAATTTTGTAAAACAATTAAACAAAAAAGAGAAAAGCAGAATTCGCAGAGGGTATAAAACTGGACATCAAGTGTCTCATGAATTTGCGATTACGCAAGGCGAAAGCAGTTTAGAAAGTTTGGAAAAAATCAAAGATTTTTTCGGGGTTGGGAATATCTATATAAATAAAAGATATGACAACCACAAAGAACATCTATACCGCTATGTTGTAAGGAAAAGAGAAGATCTGGTGAATGTTATTATCCCTTTCTTCGAGAAGTACACATTGAGAACTTCTAAGAAAAGTAATTTTGAAACATTTACTACTTGCATGGGCGAGATTAAAAATAACAAACATCTTACCCGCAGAGGATCCATCAAAATCGCCAAGCGAACGGAAAGTATGAATCACAAGAAAAATCGATCAGAAATTATCAAAATCCTCAGAAACCAAACGTCAGTCCGCCAAGGGCGGAAAGATAGAGTTCGTTCCACATAGCGATATGTGGTTGACAACTAGCGAAATTCCTTGTCTGGTAAGTTCAGACGTGCACGAATGGCGTAACGACTGGAGAACTGTCTCGAGGAGCAGCTCGGTGAAAATACAATACCGGTGAAGATGCCGGTTACCTGCAGATAGACGAAAAGACCCCGGAAGCTTTACTGCAACTTGATATTGAGCTTAGATTTTACCTGCGTAGCATAGGTGGGAGACTTTGATCTTGTCATTTCGGTGGCGAGGGAGTCGTCCGTGAAATACCACTCTGGCTAAATCTAAGTTCTAACCCATCCCGCCAAACGGGACGGAGACAGTATCTGGTGGGCAGTTTGTTTGGGGCGAATCCCTCCTAAAGAGTAACGGAGGGGCCTAGTAAGGTTCTCTATCCGCCGATGGAAATGGCGGAGATAGGGCAATGCCATAAGAGAGCTTAACTGCAAGACGGGCAGGTCGAGCAGATGCGAAAGCAGAGCATAGTGAACCGATGGTCACGCATTAGACGCGACCAGAGATTAACGGATAAAAGCTACTCCGGGGATAACAGGCTAGTTCCGCCTAAGCGTCCATAGCGACGGCGGAGTTCGGCACCTCGATGTCGGCTCAACTTATCCTGGCGGTGAA
>CAYHZS010000058.1:0-3543 GCA_964361185.1 uncultured Candidatus Saccharibacteria bacterium | reverse complement strand
ATTCAGCGACCATGTATGAAAATATATGGATTTGCGATAAATGCCACCTTCCGACACCAGAACTTAATCCTCAATTAAATAATCTGCTTCCAACTCTCTCCGAACTTATTGAGGCGTGCGGAGAAGAAATTGATTGTGTACAAAAAACATGGAGCGGAGAGGAGTGGAAGTCGTGTAATGGGAAATTCAGAGAGCAACTAAGAGAGGGATTCGGCAAAACACCCGAAGAAGCAGTTGCTAATCTGTGGATAAATCCACACCTGTCCCTTTACGGGGTAATTGGCGATATTTGACAAACAAGTTATTGGTAGGGCACAATGACACTCCGTTATACACAGGCAACTAAGCGAACGTTTGATATAATAAATAGACAAGAAGTTTGAAAACAAAAAAAGCCCTACGGAAAGGTACTAGAAACAGCGACATTGAAGTAAGATTGCAAATCTCACTACCAATTCATGAATTGGATTAGATAAAATGTATAATGTCCATTTTATCTTATGGTCTCATTATTAGACCGGAGAACTAAAGGCCTCCATCTGTTTCTACTGCCCTTCCAAAGGGCTTTTGTTTTTTGAGTGAGAAAATAAAAAACCTGCATTGGGATCGTGGGATGTGGCGAGTAGGCATTCCTTTCGGAATTGACTAAAGCCCCACATGGGACATTAGGTAGAAAAATTACCAACATCCCACTATCTCAAGGCAGGTTTGTTTCTGCCCACTACTTTTACTTCGTGTTTCTACGCACGAAGGTTCTACATTTTCAATGTTCAAATTACATAAACATGATAGAATAAAAGATATGAAAAAGTCAAGATTCTTTTCTATTCTGAAGCACGCAATATCATTCCGAGCAAAGAAGCAAACCTCTCGCTGTCGTTGTGCCGATTGTTATAGTGAAAGACGAAGCCGTCAAGGTAGGACTGCAGGTGCTTCTTTGAAATGACTTTGTGCGTGCCTTTGATTGACCGCTTTATGTGAGACCAAAAGGTCTCAATGTTGTTTATATGCACGTCCCCACGCGTAAACTCTTTCCTGTGATGGTCTACGGCGTGCCTGTCGTATCCTAATGCCACCCTGTCGTATCTGTCGCTTTTGTCCGTCATAAGGCGAGTGCCTTTTGGTTCAATATGTTTCTCAAGAAAACCGCCTATCGTATTTGCTTGCGCGTTTGGGGTTACTTCCGCTTTCATTCTTCCGCCTCGTTCTACTGCGCTTATCACGACCGCCTTCTTCGCCATTACCTTGCTTAAGTCCTTGTTATCCTTCCCAGCCTTTCCTTTACCACCAAAATACGCCTCGTCCATTTCTACATCCCCAGAGAGTTTATCCATGCTTTGCTCTAGGGCTTTTCTGATATGTTGGAGTATTCGGTAAGCGCACTTATAGGTTACTCCGAGCTGACGCTCCATTTCTTTGGCTGATATACCGCTTTTTGCGTTTGAAAAGATAAAGATAGCATGAAACCATAGCGTAAGCGGAGTATCGCTTTTGTGAAATATCGTGTCTGCCGTTGGAGAAATCTTATACCTGCATTTTCCGCACTGATACTTCTTGCTGTTCTTCATGGGTTTATATTTGCCTTCACAAGAACATTGCTCGCTGTGAAGCGATTTGAAGATGTATTCAAGGCACGCTTTATCAGTAGGAAAATCCCTTTTTAAGTTCTGTACGCTGTACTTGTCTATTCTAGCCATGCCGTCATTATACTCCTTGCAATTACCCTGTCAAGGGATACCTGTGCTGTTATCCACAGGGGGTTTTTACTTGGTATTACAGGAGAAATTTGGTTTTTGGAGGAGGGGTTTTTGAGGTGTGGAATCTCTGAAAAAACCTTTGTTTTTCTTTCTTTTTTGCGTCCTCAAACTATCCACATATGCAGTCAGTTTGAGGACATTGGATGGGGTAGGGCTAAGGGGGATACTTGATTTTTTTAAAAAAATGTGGTAAGAATCTAAACAGATTGGAGAATCCCCGCACCAGAGCGAAGCTCGGTGCGGGACAGATTGTTCTTTGAAAAACGAACTCTTGACCTCGCGATGGCGACATTGAAGTTTTAAGTTGTAAGTTAAAAGTGAAAAGTTTCGATGTTGGCATCGCGGGGTTGAGAGATTGCCTCTCGGATCCCGAAGGACGAAAAGTCGCCTTTGGCGACCTCGTCCCAAGCCCGTCCCCCGGTGGGGACAGAAGGAGACACGACCATGGTCGTTCGAATCGTTCGTTTCGTTACGTTCGTGGCGTCGTTCGTTCTTCTCGCCTCCAGTGCCTGGGGGTGGGAAGGTCTTTTCTCGCAGAAAGTTTTCTCGGATCCTGAAACCGGCGTCACGCGTCACGCGTTGTTTCTTCGAAAAGATGACGGTGCCGTTCGTCAGTTGACTGCGGACGAGGAGGCTCTCGGAGGCGCCTCGTTTTCTCGAGACGGCAAAGAGATTGTATTCTCGGCCGATGGATTTCTCTACGTCATGAATGATGACGGAGTAAATCGTCGTCCGTACGATCTCTCCGGAAGCAACGCTCAACTTACAGTTGATGGAGCTCTGGTGTTCGGTGCTCCGGAAGGGAACATCTCCAAGGTGTGGGTACGATGGGCCAGCACGGGTACTCGATCGTTGGCGACGGGTGAGTTTCCGGATGTCAGCTTCGATGGCAAGACCATTGCCTATGACAACGGCGCGGTCTTTGTTGTTGGGATTGATGGAAATAGGAAGCGGCTGGTCGCTGAAGACGGTGGTTACCCTAAGTTTCTTCCGAACGGGGACCTCGTCGTTTTGCGAGATCGGGCTCAACCCGAACTTTGGATTGTGGACCCTGATGGCCAACGCGAGGATGATCGCCTTGCAGTTGGAGGGAACCATTTCGTTTCCGCCGATGGGTGGGTTGTGTACGGCGCCATTCCGAAGTGGGGTGTCCCCACAAAGGGATGGTATGCTACCAATCCACGCACGCGAGAAACGCGTTTCCTTGCCTCGGGTGATGATGGGCGAACTTATTTGTCGGTTCGCGGGAATCTGGCAGATTCTCGCGCCGTCGAGCCGCGGGGGAAACTGTCCGTACGGTGGGCAGGTCTCAAGCGGCAGTAGTCGCTCACCTTACTTAGTTTGTTAATTTTCAGGTGTGTACGCATCTGCGTGCACCAATCGCAAGAGCGTTGAACTTCGGTTCACGCTCTTTGCACATTTGGGGGATTCGCTCCAAATCTACCCCGTTTTTATACACCGACGGTTTTTTAATATTTTGGAAGTCCGACATCCTCCTCCGCCTTGGCGGGGGCGGACTTCTCGACGGAGTTTGGATATGATATAATAGTAGATATGAAGGAAATAAAACTTTTAAGAAACCCGCTTTTTTATCTTTCAGAAAATGGGGTCAGCCACCATTTTTTCGATCCCGAACTTTTTGGTTCGCGGGTTTTTTTGATTTTTTCTTGATTTACTCAAGTGGGTAAATGCAACTTTTTGGCGGTTTTTGTTTTGAAACAAAATTTTTTTGCAAGCCCTGTTATCCACAGGGGGTTTTTACTTGGTATTACAGGAGAAATTTGGT
>CAYHZS010000057.1:0-3692 GCA_964361185.1 uncultured Candidatus Saccharibacteria bacterium | reverse complement strand
GGCAAAATGCGGCTAATTGTTACTCTACTCAAAAAGGAAAAAATACTATGATTCTGGACAAATTAAAAAATATTCTCAGTCAATATCAGACTAACAATAACAATCTGTTTATTCGCAGCATTCTTAAAGAAGCGCTTCAGGACTATGTGCTCAACTTTGTTTACAATGATCATAGCTACAAAACGCTGATTTTCACTGGCGGAACTTGTCTGCGTAAAGTTTATGGTCTGCCGCGCCTTTCTGAAGACCTGGATTTTGATTTTACGGGTACGTTTAATATTAAAGACTTTGCCGCAAAAGCAAATACTTATTTTACTCGCGAACTTCAATATAAGGACATCGTCGTAAAAATAAGCGGTGGCGGACAAACCGTTTTCTTAAAGTTTCCCGTCCTTAGGGAACTGGGGGTAGCCAAAAATTCCGGAGATTCTCCGCTTCTTTTTGTCAGATGCGATTTCTCTGAAGAAACAATTGGAGTTTTTACAACGGAAGTCAATTCCGTTTCAACCACAGAGTTTTCTTTTTTCGCTTTGTCTTATGACCTGCCGACTCTTTTTGCCAATAAAATAATGGCGTTCCTCGAGCGCGATTTCTTTAAGGGGAAGGAACAGGCGATACCTTTTAAAGGAAGAGATTTGTTTGATCTGGTATGGTTTTTGGAAAAGTCGAAAAAAACTGACTGGAAGCTAAAACCGAACCGGGACAGACTGACAAAAGGACTAAAGATTGATAATTACAATAAAATTGCGGGTCTTATTGTGGAAAAAACCGAGAGTATCGATAAAAAAGACGTATATACAGATCTTTTACCTTTTATAGAATCTGCTCAAACGCTGGAAAACTTTTCTAACAATTTTGTTTTCCTGATTAAGGAAAATATCAAAAACGTAATTTGAAAAGTGGATATTTTTGATTATAATATATTGGTGGGGAATTTTGGAAAGTAACAAAAAATAAGCTACTATATGTTTAACATGTTTAAAATCTTCCGTTGCCAACTTATCTATTTATTCTTTTTTGTCCTTTTTTTCCTCACTCCCAAATTAGCGGGAAGTTATGAAACTCAACTATCCCGCCCGAATATTATCGTTATTATGACAGATGACCAAGACGATATGGGGACTTTGGATGTAATGACAAATGTTAAATCGCGCCTGCTTAAACAAGGTGTCCGTTTCATCAACAGCTTTGCCGAGAACCCGATCTGCTGCCCATCGCGTGCGACTTTTCTTACCGGGCAAACCAGCCATAATAACGGTGTATGGGGTAATATTCCTGGTCACCCAAAGGCTGGAGGGGTCGGAGCACTAGCTGACGGCAGTACATTATCCGTGTGGCTTCAGCAGGCGGGGTACTATACGGGACTTATTGGAAAATACTTGAATGGATATGGAACTGCTACACCCACGACATATATTCCGCCCGGATGGAATACATGGCAGGGGCTCGTTGATCCATTCACCTATCGGTATTATAACTACATCGTCAATGAGAACGGCACCCTGCATACATACGGGAATACTGCGGCGGATTATCAAACAGATGTTCTTTCAGGAAAAGCAGTCGATTTCATTAATGCTCGGGCAAATTCTTCACAGCCATTCTTTTTGTGGCTGACCCCGCTTGCTCCGCACGTTGGCCGCCCCGGCGTCGGCGTTCCTGAACCTGCCCCGCGCCATAAGGGCCTTTTTTCAGATATCCCACTGCCACAACCACCTTCGTTTAACGAAAGCGACATTTCAGATAAGCCGCAATTTATGAAAGACAATATACCGCTAATGGATGGCCCCACTGTGGCGGAGGCTTTAGATAGTTATCGTAAAAGACGTGAATCACTGCTTGCCGTGGATGAAATGGTTGCAAAAGTTATCGATACTTTGCGGCAGACAAACAAACTGAATAACACTTATATTATTTTTACATCGGATAATGGTTGGTTTAACGGCGAGCACAGATTTCCGGAGGGAAAAACGCTCATTTATGAAGAATCAATTCGCGTACCGCTCATCATTCGCGGTCCTGGTGTTCCCGTTGGACAAACGCGGGATCAGCTCGTAAACAACATTGATCTTGCCCCAACCATTCTCAAACTAGCCCATGCTACTGCCGGGCTGATACAAGACGGCCGGTCAATAATTCCAATCATAAAAAATCCCGGCCTACCCGGAAGAACGGCGATGCTTTTTGAAGGGATTGACGCGATTTATAAAAGCCCATTGTTTGGTTATTACACTGCCATTCGTACGAAACGATTCGTCTACGTTGAACATACTCCTCACGATGGAAGTGAAGTGGTTACAGACAAAGAATTTTACGATCTTCAGAATGATCCTTACCAGCTGCAAAGCCGGCCGAATGATACTAATTATGCAGAGATTATTAGCTATCTAAAACGAAAACTAACAATGCTGCAAACCTGTGAAGGATCAACATGTTGGATGAATAGCATTGTCCCTGCGGAGTTAGATTTGTCAATGCCGTTTGATGTAGAGGAAAGTGACCTGACTCCTTCGGAGAAGAAGGCTTTGGGTTATTGGTACAATTGGAAAAGGGGAGTAAAGCTATAGATTATCTAATGAACAAATCTAGATTTATTTTTGCTAACGTGTTGTTTTGGGTAGGTTTTTTAACGTCAATCTTTTTGCCTAATAAAGCAATTGCTCAAGGCGGGATAATAGAAGTCTTAAAGGATATTGAGTACGCCAAGAAGAATAGTGTCTCCCTTAAGCTGGACCTGTGCAGGCCGAAAGGGCTAACTGCTCCTCGACCCGGAATGGTCCTCACTCATGGCGGCGGTTTCCGCACAGACGACAAAAAGGCACTTCTGGATGAATGCCAGGAACTTGCCAAGCTTGGGTATGTGGCTGCCACCGTCAACTACCGGTTCGCTCCCGCTTTCCCCTATCCGGCCCAGATTGACGACGTCCAGTATGCAGTGCGCTGGCTGCGAGCCAATGCCACTAAATACGGAATTGATTCAAATAACATGGGCTCCATGGGTGGCTCGGCCGGCGGCTACTTGGCGACTATGCTGGGGGTGAGAGACACACGAGACCCCAGCCTTGGTTTAAGCACCTACTCAAGTAAAGTCAAGGCAGTCGTTGATCGCTTCGGCGCGCCCATGGACACCACCACCCCCATTGATCCCAACAGTCCCTATGCCGAGCTTCAGGAAGAGATTATGGAGGACTACTTACGAGGCTATACCGTCACCCCTGAACTGCTTGCCGAAATCTCGCCGGTGACCTATGCTACTAGTGACGACGCGCCTCTTCTGGCGGTCCACAGCGTCAATGACCAACTGGCTCCCATCATCCACTCGCAAAAAATAGTCAACGCCCTCACTAAAGCCGGAGTCGCAGCTAAACTTGAACCATTCCAAGGTAAAGGCACAGCCCACGGGTTAGCTAATGCTGGTCCTCAAGAACAGGAACGGGTATGGAACTTGCAAGTTGCATTTCTTGCCGCCTACCTGCCGGTTGATGGAACTCCCACCCCAACTCCCACCCCCACTCGAACTCCAACTCCCACCCCCTCTCCTATCCCAAAAACATCAATCTTCAAACAGATTTTTTCTGCTATCGTACAATTCTTCCTACGATTATTTCAAAAATAAGATGGATAATGATGTATAAATATCTGTTTTTCTTTTCACTACTTCTGTTTACATTTTTGTTACTTTCTCCCGTCTA
>CAYHZS010000056.1:0-3928 GCA_964361185.1 uncultured Candidatus Saccharibacteria bacterium | reverse complement strand
ATATTGAAGTATCTTCCCCCGGTCGCTTCGGTGATGTATTAGTATTCACGCTCCGGGTCTATTACGATAACGTCGGTGTCAAACATAAGGGTGCGGAGAATCTCCAGCTTGGTGGCATATGATTTTCCCGAACCGGCTTTGGCAAAAATTATGGAGTTGTAGTTTTCCAAAGAAAAACGGTCAAAAAGGACCAAGCTTGAATTGTGCCTGTTGATGCCATAGAGAATTCCTTTGTCGGAAGTAAGGTCGAAAGACACGAAAGGAAACAAGCTGGAGAGAGGAGAAGAATTTAATTTGGAGTGAACTCCCAAAAGATCGGTTGCTATGGGTATTACGCTCTTAAACCCTTCCTCCTGCTGGAAAAGGGCGGGCTTTACGTACACAAGCTTTGATTCCAGGATTGATTTGATTTCAGATTCCGACTTGTCGAGCTCCTGCTGGGTGTCGCCGTATATGGTAATGTACAAGCCGACATCAAAAATACGCTCCTGGGCCTGCTGGAGCTTGTCGCGGAGTTCCTCCAGATCCTGGTAGGCCGTGTCTAAAACCGGATCGCGTACTAACCCCTTGTTTTCGCGCATGTGAATCTGGCTCTGTACTTCAGCCACCTTTTTCTGAAACTGATGAAGGATTTTCGACGTTTCTATCGGGTGGATAAAAATGGATATATCAAAAATCTTGTCGAGGTTGATAACCGGAGAAAACCAATTGTCGGAAAGAAAACGCGGATAAGATATTATAAAAAAAGTGCGAGCTATTTTATCCCCCAGATTTACCGCTCTCGGCTCAATTTTAAGCGCCGACGGAGCTATAACGTCCTTGAGCTCTAGAGCCGCTGCCTCATAAATTTCCTGTGGCAGAATCGGTTCCACTTCGCTTTTCTTTTCGTTCCCCTTGATAAAATCTAATAATCCCATATTTTTAATTTATTTCTCCTCAGCAAGTTTTTCGTCCAGTTTTATCGGTTTCTCTGCTTCTCCCGGGTTAAATAATTTGTAGAAAAGCTCTATAACCTCCTCGGTTCCGAGTTGCGCTATCCGTATGCCAAGACGGCTCATTCCTTGGGCGACTACGCTCGCCCTCTGGTCAAGTTGGGATCGGCTTTCTTCAAACAATTCGGCTGCATCAACCTTTTTTTCTTCGCGCGTTCTTCCTCCCAAGCTCATGATGGAGGAAGCCCCTTTCACACTTATTGAAGGTGCAGCGTAGGGGACGACTACGAAAAAATTTTTTGTCATGACATTTGTCGTTTCAGTCAAGTTTTTGATGAAGTCTTTATATTCCTTCGTCTGTATCTTAAGAAGGTCGTCAAGCTGCTGTTGCTCTCGGTCTTCAAGAAGGGCAATATACGGCCGGATGTCGAGCTTTCTTGACTGCACAAAAATTTGTATCGAAAAATCAAGGGAATTAAGGAAATTTTGGAATTGCATGATTAAAGCCTCTTGCTCTCCCTCTGATTTCAGGGCGACGTTTAAAGAGGAAGCCATAAGGATAAGACGCAGGGAGCCGTCTTTCAGAACGATAATTCCGTCGCGTATTTCTTTAATCGGCACAAACTCTTGGGTCGCTTTTGATTTTATGGGCATTTTTATATGTCCCCTTTGGGTTTATTTGTATCAAGAACATCCAAGCTCCACGAAAGATCTTTTAATTTGCTATCCGAAAGCCTCGGTACGTAGCTAATTTCACTGGAACTTTCTTTTTTCTCAGTCCTGATTTCCATCCGTTTTTCTTTCTTCCATATATACAGTTTATTGCCGGCAAAATAACGAAAAGCTGCCTCAAGTGTATTAATAAAAGGTTTTTCGTTCACTTTGTAAAAAGCCAAAGCCAAAGAAAAAAGACCGACGGGCATAATAAGTAAAATAGCCAGAAAGGTCGAAAGTTGCGAAACGAAATTATAAATGAGGAAACAAATCCCAGCCCCGCCAGCCGTGTAAAGGAACTGCTTGAAGGTAAGCGGACCGAAAATTTTATCCTCAATCTCTATGAATTGCGGAACACCGAAGCGCATAATCTTATAACTTATAACTTATAACTTGTAACTTGTAACATATAAATTATTTTAACTTAGAGATAATTTCCCAAAGCATCGCGCCAATTTTTTCTGACAAAGCAAGCAATTCTTTGTATTCCGCGTCTTTCAGGAGCTTTCTTTTATGAGAAAAATATATCAGGTATTTACTCTCTTTTAACGACCCGTAAGATATTTCCAGAAAATTCTTGAATACGTTTTTTCTTTGCCTGGCGTACCCCTCTATGTAATTGAGAATTACAGACAAAGATGCTCTACGAAATTGAGAGGTTAAACCAAAAACTTCTTCTTTGGGGAAGCCTCTTGTGTAATCATAGACTTTATTGACATATTCGTCCATCAAATTTTTTAAATCTTGATGGAAGTTGCTCCCCTTTACCTGTTGCATTGGAGGTTATAAGTTATAGGTTTTACGTTTTGCTATGAAATGGGTTCCCGATAGGGGTCGGTAACAGGTTTTTTCTCCACATAGGTTGTTTCCGTCGCTGGCGCTTTTACCGCGGACCCTAGTTTTTGTTCCGGCGGGACGATTGAAGGCGGAGAAGCCAGCGAACTCTTAATCATTGAATATCCCCCAGGCATGGCCACCTCCTCTTTTTTTATTCCGGCCGGATTTTCCAGCGCCTCTATGAGCTCATTTCTCTTTATATTTGAATTATTGGTCGTAGGTTGTTGGTCGTAGGCTGTTGGTTTTTGGTCGATTTCAATCCCGCTTTCAACCAGTATTTTATTGTCTTCCGGCCCCAACTTCGGCAATTCCGGAATTGGTTTAGTCGTGGGTTGTCGGTCGTCGGTTGTAGGTCGTGAACTCTCACTTTCCTCCTCTCTGGCCAAGTTGTGAATTTTCTTGAGCGACTCGCGGATAGACTTGAATATCTGCTCATTTATTTCGGCGGTCAAATCGCGCGCCATATCTTCCGGAATTTCCAAGCGCCGTTTCAGATTTATCATAAAATCTTTGGGGTTGGTAAGCCCGAACATTACCAATCCTATTTCGTCTCCCAATATTGCCGTTTTGTCTACGTGCAGTTTATATTTTTTCCCAAGCCCCTGTATGATTTCAGCCGTATTGACCGAAACAATAGCTTCCCGGAGGTCTTCGGGCAAACTTTGAAAAATTTTCTGGTACTCTTCTTTAGTGGTCATAAGTTGTTACCAAAGGTGTTGAGCGGGTGTCGCCGTTAAATAAGTATAAGAAGGATGTCTGGCTCCGCGTGGACTGATGGGCATTGGAGGAACTCCTGGAATTCCCCGGATGTAGTTAGCTATTATTGTTTTATTGCCGGATGTTAACCCGCTAATTTTGGAGAGCATGCCAGGAGTCAGATTTTCCATTACATTTTGATTGATGAGCAAGTCAGCCGGGAGATCTGCGATTTCAGAGTCTGTCATTCTGTCCATGATGTCTTTAGCTGCCGCTGAATTTGCCGTGGCCTTCAAGTCCTGCGCGTCCTTTGCCGCTTTCTCTCGTGCGGTATCTTCCTTTTTCTCCTTGTCGGCTTTTGCTTTTTCTCTCGCGGAGTCCACTGGATTATACCCTGTACCGAAATCAATTCCGAGACCGGCTTCATTAACAAGATTTCTGCCCGCGCCAACGACGCCTTTAGCGGCTCCTCCCACGGCTCCTCCGACCGCCTTTCCGACATCTTTGCCGATGGTTGATGGTCCACCGGTTCTGGCAGAGATTGCTTTGTCCACCGCCCAGCCTGCCGCCCCCGCTACTCCACCTACTGCTTTTTTGGTGTCAAAATTTCTCAAATCCCAGCTCATCTTTGCCCCCTTTTCGGTTAATTTACTAAACTGTCCGTTGGGGTCTCCCCACTTATTGGCGCCCCAGTTCAGTGCCTTAAATGTATTGCGCCCCAGCATTCCGACTCCTCCCCCCGCTACAGC
>CAYHZS010000055.1:0-4084 GCA_964361185.1 uncultured Candidatus Saccharibacteria bacterium | reverse complement strand
CGGGCTTGCCTTAACGTGTAATTATTATAACAGAAACAATATTTTTAGTCAAAAATAACGGTTTTCTCTAGAGTTTAAAAATTTTTTCTTCTATCTTGCCTAGATTAACCAAGGACAAAAAGAGTCCGCCCCTCTGGGAAGATTCCACGCGGGAGACTTCGTACAGGCTCCTCTTTAAGATCGCGACGACTTCTTTCAGTACGCGCGCAGTATATACCAAATCCTCTTCTCCATAATCCATTCCCTGCTTTTTTTCCCATCTAGTCGAAAGTTGACGGTACACCTTTGCCAGCAAGGTATTTTTGTACCAGACAACGTCGGCGCCAGCTTCGGTCGCAAGCCATAAGTCGCCACCCATTTCCGCGCCGGAAATTAAAGCGGAAAGTTGCTTATGCCAAGCCGCGACTTTGCGGTAAAAAGGAAAAGCTTCCGGTTCAGGGGGTTCTTGCGCATCGTCCAAATTGGTGATGTCGATTCCCATTCGCGCCGCGTCTTTTTTGATCATCTCTAAAGTTTCCCGCAAATTCCGACTTACATCGCGAAACATCATTTCAGGATCGTCCGGATTTTCGCCTACTTGGATATGTCTTCGGCGGTCGGCGGCAATCCGCCCGCAAATCGCACAAGTATTCTTACCGCAAGGCACCCGTCGCCAACTGCAATCCATCCACTTGGGCATTTGAAATTTCTTCTTTGCTTTCGAAAGCATACCATTTTTTCGCCTAACCTTTCGATAGCCGGATAACATCATATTCATTTAAGTGTTGACCATCAATGGGCGGCTTGTTATTTACCAGCAAACCTAAAGTGCCCGGTTTATATTTCCTGGGAATTTCTGGGTAAGATGAGAATATAAAATACAATAGATGCAAAAACAAAATATTTCCCGAAACCTCCGCATCTTCGTAGGACCTTCCCGTAATCGCCAGCAAAGCCTCGTCATAATGAATGGATACTTTCATGCTCTTTGAATTATCGAATATCACTGTCTCAAGTCTGACATCCTTACATACTCAAGTATGTAAGGATGTTATCGGATTGACCGAGGCATTATTTCCGCAAGGGGAGACTATTCCACTATTCGCGCGAATTAGACAGGGGGTTAGTTTTAAAATACGACACGCGACATTCTCACATTCTTGAGAATGTGAGAATGTTATTTTATTGTTGGGGGTATTTTCAAAATTATTACGTAATTCATTACGTAAGGCCTGCCCCGTAGCGATACGCGCCGCGGGTCTGCTACTGGGGTATTACGTACCTTAACTATACCAAAAAATCGGCACTTTGCCGATTTTTGGAAATTTTGCTTTTGGTCTTGATTAGTTCGCGCTCGCCTTGGGTAGACGAATTTCTCACCAATTATAAAACACTTCTAACCGTACTGTTTGGGTGCTTTCCCAAGACCTTGCAACAGAATGGGGTACTTGAATTTCTTGTCAAAGACACCAAAAGTTTTGAGCTCGACGATAAATCTCCAATCGTCACCGTAATCAAATAACATCATCATTTGGTCTTTCGGCTTCTTCCAAACCTCCTTCACTTTCGTCTTTTTTACGCTCTCTGACTCAACCGTTTCAATCTCCATCCCCTCTTTGCTCAAATCCGCAAAAAGCTCATAGTTTTTGTCTGAATCCGCCATGTCCCAACTTTTTGTGACGGTACTGAAGAAACCAAAAGGATGATCAAAATCAAAATTAAACGAGCTCATAATCGCTTCCGCCAGCCTGTATAAATTCCACTCCTCGGGAACTTCAATTTTCCGCTTAATATGCTTATCCCACAGGAGTTTTACTGTAAAAATATAGGTTCGCATATCTACCGATCTAATTATATTGAGTAATTGCGCGCGACAAGACAAGAGCGCATATTATTTTTTATTCAAACAATACTGCTGTCTTGTCGGTAGCATAGTAAAAGATAGTTCGACCAGTTCTTTTTGGTGTTACAAAACCATGATCCTGCAAACGCTTAAGATCTTTCATCGCTGTTAATCTTGATACCTCGTTAACTTTCGCATGACTTGTAATTGAGGTTGTAGCGTCTTTATTTTTGTAGAAATATCGTAAAAGCTGAATCTGCCTGTCGTTCAACTGATATTTACCACGAGCAAGTTTTGCCATCTTAGCGTTCTCTCTCCATTTTCTCTCCGCGTACACTTCAAATTCGCGCATCGCCTGGATTATCTTCCTAATATTGTAGTCAATAAAGTAAGTTAGATCGTTATCGTCTTGTTCCGTGTAAATATACGCGTCCCGATATTGCCCGGGTGAGTTTTTGATAATTTTAGAAAGTGGCAAGTAACCGAAAGCCCAATACCTTTCACGAAGCAAGTACCAATAAAAAAGCGCTCGCGCCATTCTGCCATTACCATCAATAAATGGATGAAGGTATCCAAACCAAAAATGGAGAATGACCGCTTTAATTACCGGATGAACAAAACTGCCGTCACGCAATTCACTATTTGCATAGGCGATAAATCTCTTTATTTCTTTTTTTACGAAATCTTCTTTCGGTGGGATGTGATAAATTTCACCCCTCGATCCATCGCCTCCAACTATAATTTCATCTTCATCTTTTCTGTATCGGCCGATTTCAGATTCTCCCAAGGTGTTAGCGGTCAAAATTCTGTGAAGACTAAATAAAATCTCCTCGGTAATTTTTTGATTCTTTAATTCGTCTTCAATTAAACGCATTGCTTTGTAATTATTTACAATCATTTGCTCGCTCCTATTCATCGGCTTTCTTCCCTCTAAAATTATTTTCTTAGCCGCCTTTCTGCTTGTATGAGCACCTTCTAATTGCGATGAAGCGATAGCCTCTTCCATGATTCCACGACTAAAAAGACGATGTTGTAATTCATCGTTTATCTGTGAATTAACAAAAAGATTTCCGCCGAGTTTCATGTCAACTTCGTGTAGGAACTGCTCCAAACCCGGCAACCAAGAAATCCATGTAAATGAATTCCCTTTTTCATCTTTAATAATGCTTTCTTTTCTGTCTAAAACTTTATTGCGGATAAACTTGATTGTCGCCCATATTTCAAGAGGTTTTATTCCGCCTAGCGCTTCCCAATGTTTGATTTCTTCCCAATGAGAATATGGCGCAAGCGATCTTTGCACCAATCTTTGAACGCTCTCGTTACGAAACAATTTACTGAAATCATCTCCCTTTATTGAAGAAATATCCGGTTTTTCTATTTTTTTAAACATAGATTGTGTTTAGGCTATACACTTTATATACATATTATTGTTATATTTTATGATATGTATAGTGTATCTATATAGTATACACATTATTTACTCTTGTCAAGTCCAGACTAAAATATCTGGGGGTTGAAATTTTGAATTAAAATCTCCTTTGGAGGCAGGATTCGGCTGGCCAAAGGCGGGTAAGCGCGCGAATTAGACTAGGGTACACTTAAAACACGACACGCGACATTCTCACATTCTCACCTCGCCCATCCGTAGCTTTATGCGAAGGAGGGAGAATGTGAGAATGTTATTTTTCTTCCACAATTTTTATTTTTTCTTCCGTCAAGCCGTAAAGTTTATAAACCTCCTCATCAATTTTATGGTCAGTTCTCGCGATTTCGTCTTTTAGTTTTTGCCATTCGTTGGAGTTTTCCACAATCTCTCTAATTTTTTGGAATTACGTAATTAATTACATACCGCTGGATTTCATGCCAACTTCGCTGGCGCGCCGCCTAAAATAATTTTCCTGCATCACTCAACAAAAGTCGCTCCAAATCTAATCTACCTAATCCTGCCAAAGAGTCAAACCCCAGTTGACGGTTTTCGTTGAATGTTTTTTCAGAAAGCATAAAATATTCCCAATCTTGCGGCTGGTCCAGTAATGCCACTTGGCTTGCCGTTTTGCACCAACTCACAGCCGCACGCGCTTTCAAAACAATCAAATTCTTTTCGTTGCCTTCCGCTTTCTGCATTTCATCTTCAGCTTTCGTCTCCACAATATACATTTTATCTTTCGTCTTGATAATAAAATCTGGAAAATAATCGCGCTTGATTCCGTCTCTATCACGATAGGAAATATTAAGCGGATGTTTTCTCTGTTGAATTTTACC
>CAYHZS010000054.1:0-4157 GCA_964361185.1 uncultured Candidatus Saccharibacteria bacterium | reverse complement strand
GAATGTTGTTAGGGTGACGGTATTAATTCCGATACTTACTTCTGTGTGCAATGCGTACTCCATGAACCAAGGCCTTATCCCAGGCATTAAAGCGACACCTCCAAAACAAACTACATATACAATGCTTATCCACGAACAGGTAATTTTCAACACTCTATGATTAGTCATAAGAAGTATTAATTTATTGATAATAACTTTTATTATACAACCACTCACTTGCATAGTATACCCCCTAGGGGTATAATGAACCATGTAGATATTTTACCGATGAAAGGCTTATTTAAACAAGTTTTTGTTGCATTTCTTACCCTTATTGCCGTGGGCGCGGTTTTGGCCTGCACTCTTGCTTTTATGCCGGCTGTGGATAACATGGCCTCTAACCATGATGGACTCGTGTTTCATACAAGCTATGTTCAAAGCTTGACTTCAGCCATAACGAATACGACCCCCCTGATTTTAATGGTCCTCTTGTTTTTTGTTGCAGTTTTGGTCGCACTTCCTTTATCTCATAAATCCGATATTGCTCTGCTTCTAATAAGAGCGCGGAATTATTTGAAACGTAAAAGCAGAGATTTCTCCTATATTCCTTTGTCTAAAATTACCCACTGGCTATCTCTTTTTGAAT
The DNA here is from genome assembly GCA_964361185.1 of uncultured Candidatus Saccharibacteria bacterium. Taxonomy (GTDB): domain Bacteria; phylum Patescibacteriota; class Minisyncoccia; order Phycocordibacterales; family VMEP01; genus JBAZYZ01. The sequence continues at coordinate 3,532 of CAYHZS010000054.1, read as the reverse complement.
TAAGCCCGAACTATATAAAGCCGGCATAGACAATGCAACCTTAGTTGTGATTTTTATGTCGGCCAAGTCCTTGCCTCGAGCAAGGTCTTTTTTTATTAACACAATCTTTTAAAACAAAACAATAAAATGAAAGAAAAATTAAAAAATTTTATAAAAAATATAAAACAACGACATCCCAAAGCTATTGCAATAGTTGCCATATTGCTTATGACAACAGTAACGTTTGGGATGCTTATCTCCACGGTTCTTAGCAAATCTGGAGTATCTAGCGCGGGAAATAGTCCATTGTCCAACCCCTACAATCCGATAAACGACCCTTCTATTGTTGCCATTTTAGGGTTTGACGCAACAACCACCGGAAATAAAATATTCAGTAATTCGTGGCCCGGAGAGGTTATTTCTTCGGAAATATCCCAAATACAACCCCAAAGGGAGGGGGTAATAGTTGATTGGAGGGTACATATAGGAGATGTTGTTTCGGCTGGTGATGTGTTGGGAAAGATTTCAGCCGCGCCCGCAACTCCGGAGTTAATAAAAATGCTTGCTGAACAAGCTGAAGTAGCCAACAAATCCAAGTCGCAAGCAATTATTGCCGACAGTTTTGCCTCCAAAGAACAGAAACGAATAGAATCATTAAAAAATGCTCTTAATGGCGATATAGCTTCAAGTACCGATCTTTCTTTTTTGGTTTTGGAAAGTTTGCGTAAAAAAGTTGAATCAAAAAAAGACATAATCCGCTCCTTTATTGAAAGGACTCTATCAAGCCACGTAAGCATTTTGACCAATCTTACCGATTGGCGATATTTGCGTTTTGGCGGGTTAAATAAACAATATGGAATCAATAATCAAAGCGTCCAAAATGCCTTTGAATTGTCGCTCATGAAATTGGCCGATAAGTTAAAAAATTCTGGGAACTTGCCCACAGAAGAAGCCCTGGATTATTTTTCCCTCGTGGTCCAGCTGGCCTACAATTCCGGTAATCCCGCGGATTATCCGGCTGTAAACGAGTTTAAAACAATGGCGGCCGCGGATCAAAAAGAATTTTTAGACACCCTTTACGATTACAGGATGGCACAAGCGGATCTTGCTGACAAAGAAACCGAATACAAGATTATGATAAATGAAGGAGGTTCAACCTTGGAGAAAGATCGGCTGATGGCTCACGCCGAGGCAGACGCGGCAGAGGTGGCATACAAAACGGTTGCCGGAGCAATTAATGGAGGATCGTACATAGTATCTCCGCGCACCGGTACCGTGTCGGCGATTTACAAAAAAGTCGGAGAACTTATTGATCCGACTATGCCGATTGCGGTTGTTGCCGGATATGGCAACAACAACCTTACTATCCGCATGAATATTCCGAACAATATACGTAGGCCAGCAAAAGGAGACTTGCTTTCGGTCGTGCGTCCGGGATTCCCCAAAGAAGTGCATAAAGCGAAAATAACCGGTATTGGAACATCACTTGATGAGATGGGTTCTTATATGGCAGATGCCATCATTCTAGATAACGTAGACTGGCCGGCTGGAGCTTCGGTACGGGTTATTCCTCCCGAAAATTCGGTTACTCCCGTGATTAAACTTTCTTCGATTATGTGGAATGAGACTGATGGTCATTATCTGTTCGGGGTATCAGAAATCGGTAGAATTTTCAAAAGAAGAATAACACTTGGTCGCACCCTTGGATCTTCCGTTGAAATATACACTGGGATCAAAAACGGAGACCGTTATCTGGTGAGCCCTAAAGACGACTTCAAAGAAAATATGCTGATTGAAGATGTCTTGCCAAAAGAAAGTGAAGGAAATTCATCTGATCGGTCGAGCGAAGAAAAGCCCATGGGCGGAATGAAAATGTAACAAACACAAAAATGTTCAACAAAATAATTTCATGGTCGCTAAGTAATAAAGTTTTCGTGCTTTTCGCCGCAGGGCTTGTAACAGCATTGGGTATATGGAGTATCAGCGTGATGAAAGTCGACATTCTTCCCGACATAAACAAACCCACTGTTACGGTATTCGCAGAGAACCCCGGAATGGCCGCGGAAGAAATAGAGAGGCTGGTTCTTAATCCTATAGAATCGGTACTCGCCGGAGCTCCGGGAATCGAAAGACTGACAGGCAATGCGTCCTATTCTCAAGCAACGGTAAATATTGAGTTTGCCTGGGGAAGCGACACTTTGCGCAACAGACAAATAGTGCAGGAAAGGTTAACGCAGGCAATTTTACCGCAAGGAGTAAAGCCGGTACTCGGCCCGTCCACCTCTCTTTTGGGGGAAATAATGTGGATTGGAATAACTTCCACGGACTCAAAGACAACTCCAATGGAGCTTAGAACTCTTGCCGATTGGACGATTCGTCCCGCCTTGCTTAAGACGGCGGGCGTGGCGAATGTTCTAGTGATGGGCGGGGATGTAAGGGAGTGGCAGATAAACATAAATGCCGAACGGTTGAAACGTTACGGAATTATGTTTGATGACATCCGCGACAACATAAAAGACATTCTAGTAAATAAAAGCGGGGGGTTGGTTACGGAAGACGAAAAAGAGTATTCGATACGCATTCTTACCGCGCCGGCCGAAATTTCTGATTTGCAGAGTATTGTTGTCGGAAAAAATATGGCAAACTCTCGCCCCATTCGCTTAGGTGACATTGCCTCCGTGATTGAGGGGGCCAGCCCTATTCGTGGAAGCGGTGGGATAGACGGAAAACCCGGAGTTATTTTACGGGTTATAAGACAACCCGATGCTCAAACCATAAGCGTTACCGACGCGATAAATACGACATTCGAATCTTTATCAGCCAGTCTTCCGAAAGATATCGTGTTGCATCCGAATCTTTTCAGGCAAGAAAAATTCATCAGGGCGGGATTGGGTAATGTCGAAGACGCGCTTCGCGACGGGACACTGTTGGTGATTGTTATACTTATCATTTTTTTGATGAATGCAAGAATAACGGCCATTACTCTTACCGCAATTCCGTTGTCTATTCTGGCGACTGCCATAGTATTCAAGTTTCTTGACCTTTCCGTAAATGTCATGACTTTGGGCGGTATTGCGGTTGCCGTAGGCGAACTTGTTGATGACGCCATAGTCGGAGTGGAAAATATTTTCCGCAGGTTACGCATGTGGATGATTGGCGGGAAAAAAGAAAATCGTGAGAATGTTGTCAAACTGGCTTCGCAGGAAGTCAGAAATTCAATAGTTTACGCAACGGCTTTGGTCGCCGTCGTATTTCTCCCAATATTTCTCATACCCGGAATTGAGGGAAGGCTTATTATTGCTCTTGGTTTGGCATATCTCGTGTCACTTGTCGCTTCCATGGCCGTATCTCTTACGGTAACGCCCGTTTTGTCCGCTTTGTTGCTTAACGACAAAGCGCTTGAGGGGCACGAGGAGGAGACGAAAATGGTGCAAAAAATTAAAAACCGGATAACACCATGGATTTATTGGTGTATAAAAAATGTAAAAATTTTAGGAAGTGCGGCTATTGTGGCGATTGTTCTCACTGTTGGAATGTATTTTTTTGCGGGTAA
>CAYHZS010000053.1:0-4311 GCA_964361185.1 uncultured Candidatus Saccharibacteria bacterium | reverse complement strand
ACAATTCATCGGAATCGAACAACTTGACTACGGTCTGAATGACGCTCCTCATCGTTTAATGAATGTTATACAGGGAGATACAACCGGAATATCCAAGAGAGTTAACTGGAAAGGTGGAGGAGATTTTGTGTATTGCGAGTTGATGAAATATAATGAGCGATTTATTGAAGATATTGATGCGGCTACGGACACGAAAAAACTCCTTAAGATTTGGGAGGAGATAAAAAAGCACGCATTTGTGAAATACAATGTTGACTTGCAAGTATTTGATAAGAATATTGTGGAATTCAAAAGACTACCGCTTCCAGAAAAAAAGAAAATTCTCTTACAAACGCTCGACAAAAATCAGCTCTATGTGAACCTGTCCGAGATCGATGATGCGGATTTTAAGGTGCAAAAAGAAGATAAAGAGATGAATAAAGAATTTTATGGCAAATAAAGAATTTCTAGAAATATATCCTTTATACCGAAAGTTTTTCGGTCTGAATAACATCAATAGATATACCGATGTTCAAAATATTCCTAAACCGGCCATACATATGTACTGTCCGGTATGCGATTCCGAACAAACGTTTAATATGGTGAATGAGTACTATGAGGTTGACAACCTTCATGGGAGATCACTTCTTGACACTGTTCTTCGTCTGAAATATGTATGCTCATCTTGCGGACAAGGCATGAGAATTTTTCTAGTGCATTTTTCTGAGACCAAAAGGAAATTTCAAAATCCTAAAACGGGAGAAGAGGAAGAGAGAGATACTCTGTACATCATGAAAGTAGGACAAATTCCTGCGTGGGACATAAAGATGGATTCGGAACTTGAGGCGATGTTGGGTGAACATGCCGATGCTTATAAAAAAGGTTTAATATGTGAGTCCCAGAATTACGGCATCGGTGCCTATGCGTATTTTCGGCGAGTAACAGAAGATATTATTGATGAGCTTTTGGAGTCCATATTGGACCTAGTACCTACCGACGAGAAAGATGAATACAAAAAGAAACTGGAGGGGGTTAAAAAAGAAAAGATTGCTGAAAACAAAATTAATCTTGTAAAAGACTTGCTCCCGGAGCCATTAAAGGCGGATGGGATGAATCCGTTGAAAGAATTATATAAAGTCTTAAGCGATGGTATTCACGACAAGACCGACGAAGAGTGTATGGAGAAAGCGGAGGCAATTCGTGGGATTCTTGTATTTCTCGTAAATCAAGTCGTCAAAACAAAAAGTGATAAAAAGTCATTTACCGATGGTATGAAAAAACTTCTAGGAAAGTGATATGTCACAGCAATTTTTATACGAACAACTTGATTCGGCAAAGAGTGTCGGAATGCAGTGGCTCGATGTACCGGAGCATGTGGCCAAGAATCTGAATCCGGCATTTCCTTTGCGAGAGTATCAGAAAGAGGCAGTCGGAAGATTTTTGCACTGCTACGGCAACGATTTTACTGGAAAGCAGTATCCGCTTCATTTTCTCTACTGGATGGCTACTGGTTCGGGGAAGACAAACATAATGGCCGCGCTCATGCTCAACCTCTACGAGCAGGGCTACCGCAATTTTCTCTTTTTCGTCCACTCAACCAACATCATCAAGAAAACCGAGGACAACTTTCTTAATCCGGCATCAACCAAGTATGTATTTGCAAAGAAAATTACAATTCGGAACAAAGTAGTGAACATTCATAAAGTAGATAATTTTGAGGACGCCAACGAGGACGACATCAGTATTTGTTTTACGACCATACAAAAGATGCATAGCGACCTCTACATAGAACACGAGAATCGGTTGACGATGGAGGATTTCAAGAACAAGAAAATTGTTTTGTTATCTGATGAAGCGCATCACACACAAGTAACGACACGCCAAAACGTTCTTTCCGGTGAGCTTTCACAACCGAGTTGGGAAAATACTGTTGATAAAGTTTTTACACAAAATGCTCATAATCTTTTGCTTGAATTTACGGCGACTATGGATTGGACAAGTCGCGCAATTGTTGATGCTTATCGAAATGTTGTCATTTATCGCTATGACCTTAAGCAGTACCGCAACGATGGGTACTCGAAAGAACCGGAGCTATTGCCTGCTGATACCGATCATAAGGGGCGCATGATTCAGGCGATTATTTTAAGCCAATACAGGCAAGAAGTGGCAAGAAAAAACGGCATAAACCTAAAGCCCGTTATTCTTTTTAAGGCACAGAAGACAATAGAGGAGTCGCAGAAAAATAAAGAGTTGTTTGAGCGAATTATCGAGAGACTTTCTAGTGACGATATCGCGACCATACGGAAACGAACGGACTCTCCAATTCTTCAGAAAGCTTTTGTTTTTTTCAAAGGACACGGAATCACTGATTCATTACTTGTCAGAAAGCTTAAGGATGGTTTTGCTCCGAGTAAGTGTTTGAGCGTGAACGACGAGAAGGAGAAGGAGAACAATCAGCTACTCATTAACTCGCTTGAAGACCGGAACAATCAGGTGCGCGCGATTTTTGCTGTTCAGAAGCTTAACGAAGGGTGGGATGTGCTTAATCTATTTGACATAGTGCGGCTCTACGAGACACGCGACGCCAAGAACTCGCAACCAGGGCCAACCACGATCGCCGAGGCCCAACTTATTGGGCGCGGGGCTAGATATTGTCCGTTTTCATTTGGAGAGACAGCGCGAGATAAACGGAAATTTGATAACGATTTGGAGAATGAATTACGTGTTTTAGAGGAACTTCATTATCACTGCCATCCGGGCCAGAAGTCTCGCTACATTGCGGAAATAAAGGAAGCACTCGTACAAACGGGTATGAAAGACCCGGATGAGGTGGAGGTGGACTTCAGGCTGAAAGAGAGTTTTAAACGCTCTGTATTCTTTAATAGAGGTCTTGTGTGGGGGAATAAACGCGTAGCAACAAGTTACACAAATGTAAAATCCATTGCTGACCTTGGTGTGTCAAGGCGTGACATTACATTTCCTGTATATTCGGGACGCGGGCAGGAGGTACGGGTGTTTGCGGAAAACGGTAATGGGAAAAATGGCCGCACCGCAAGTGGAGCGGGACTACAGACACGAACACTTGTAGTAAAAGACATCCCAGAACATGTTGTCCGTAGTGCTCTCGCGCAAAACGACTTTTTCTCATTCAATTCGCTAGTGCATTACTTTCCGTCTCTTCGTTCCGTGCAAGAATTTGCGTCTCGCGCAGAGTATCTCGGTGGACTTAAAATTATATTTTCTGGCACAAAAGAGGATACCGAGCAACTCGGAAACGGTACATTATTTTCTGGAGTAATTCGGCTGCTTACAGAGATAGAGCGGGAAATGCGCACAAATACGACGGAATACAAAGGTACAAAAGACTTTAAGCCATCGGTATTTCGTCTTGTGTTCACCGACAGGAAAATTAAGATTAAAAAGCAGCACGGACAGACTGTGCCGGATGGACGACAGGCTCATCTCGCGAACAAAGATTGGTACGTTTTTGATTCGCATTACGGCAATACATACGAGAATGAATTGGTTGATCTTATCGGTCGAGAAATTGGTACCATCGGTAAAAACTTCAAGGAAATATATTTGGTTCGAAATGAACGGCAATTCAAGATTTACAATTTCTCTGACGGGCGCGGTTTTGAGCCGGACTACCTCCTCTTTTTGGTTGACAAGAGAGGTAAGAACATGACCTACCAATTATTTGTTGAACCGAAAGGTCCACACCTAGTCGCATACGATGCATGGAAAAATGAAATGCTTGAAGAAATTACGAAGATCTCCGTTAAAGCAAAGCCACTAAGCATTGGGAAAAGCGGTTCGTATAAGGTGCTCGGACTACCATTTTATATGCCGGAAAACGAAAACGAGTTTTTAGATAAATTAAAGAAGACAATTGCGTAGCACATAAAGAACTATGAACTACTTTATTTTAATCATCGTCGCTCTTGCCGGAGTCGCTCTCGGTATATATATCTCTCGACAAAATACGAACGCCGAATTTATTGCCGAGCAAACGGCGAAGAAGTCGGAGAACAAGCAGAAGATTCTCGTATTTGTGCAGACGCACGGAAACATCCAAAACAACGATGTGGAGAAATTGGTCGGAGTATCTAATGCAACCGCCGAGCGGTACTTGGACGAGTTAGAAAAGGAAGGCAAGCTCACCCAGCACGGCGAAATCGGCCAAGGCGTCTTCTATACGCCGAAGTAGTATACTTGGTACACATATGGAATATCGCCTCAGTTATCTCATGGGAGCTTCCAAAATAACCGACCACGAACTCACTGATTGTGGCGTTTCTATTGAGAAAAGAAGCGGAAGCGGAAACCGGA
>CAYHZS010000052.1:0-4965 GCA_964361185.1 uncultured Candidatus Saccharibacteria bacterium | reverse complement strand
TCATGAGACCCAAAGGAAACCCCGCACGCGAGTGCGGGGAGGACGTCATTTCTTTTTATTTTTATCAAGGTTAAACCTTGATATTTTGTGTCCTTACGACCGTAAGCAGTGGTGGAGAAATTAAGACAGTCAAGAGTGGGTCTTTTCATTTTCCATATTTCAGTATTTTGCAAAATACTAGAATGTTAATTGCGAGATTTTATTTTTTATAAATGTCGGGCTATAATTGGGGCTTAAGGCTATAATTAGTTCCACGGGACTAGCTTACGCTATAACTAAGCGGCGATTTCTCACACTTTGCTGTTGTGGCGCTTAGGAGTTACCAATTCCCGATAGAGGGCGGCGCAAGCTCGCCCTTTTGTTTTGGCGAGGTTAAGTTGGGGTTATTTTGGGAAAATAAACTACATACTTAGTTCCCCTTGTTTTTGTCTATCCAGTCTCCATAAAAGTCGAAAAAATTACTGGAAAGCTTTTCTAATTCTTGATAGATAGTCCCCTTGTAGTTTTTAGCACCAATAAATTCATAAATTCTCCAAAGTATAACTGCTATGAATAAACATGTAATAGCTATTACTAAAAGTAAAAATGTAGTCATTTCTTTTTCTTAGCTTTTAAATTTAAATTTACTTTAATTTGCTGCGTAAAACTTGGTTAATTTCATTAAGAACTTTTAGCTGATCTTCACGCCATTTATCACTATCATGCCACGCTAAATAAGCAAAAACAACGGCGACTACCGAAAGTGCTACAGCAAAAATACTAATATACAAAGACCATTTTGAATCCCTACGCTGGAGTTCAGTTAGGCCAAGAGAACCGCGTGAATAATGTGCAACACTAATTATATTTGTGGGCTTTACATTACCCATTTTATCTATTTCATCCTCTAAATTTTTCCTTTTGTAGTCTCGTGGGTATGCCATAAATTTTTACCCAATACTACCCTCCATTTCCAGTTCAATCAACTTATTCAGTTCCAGCGCGTATTCTAACGGCATTGCCTTAATCATAGGCTCTATGAAGCCGTTCACGATAAGCCGGGTGGCTTCGGCTTCGCCATACCCCCTAGATTTAAGGTAGAAAATTTCCTCGTCCCCTATCTTCCCTACCCGTGCCTCGTGGGCAATTGTCGCCGTGCTGTTTTCGTTCTTAACACTCGGATAGGTATTTGACTCCGATTGGTCGTCCAAAATCAAAGCATCACAGGTGACGGTTGAGCGGGTGTTCTCCGCCTTCTTCCCCACCTGAACAAATCCGCGGTAATTGGAAACTCCACCGTCTTTAGATATGGATTTGGAGCGGATGACGGAAGTGGTGTTCGGTGCTAAGTGCAAAACCTTTGAGCCGGTATCCTGAATCTGGCCTTCGCCTGCGAGGACTATGCCGAGCGATTCCGAGCGGGCGCCCTCGCCCAAAAGTACTGACGACGGATAAAGCATTGTCACACACGAACCCATATTGCCGTTGAACCATTCAATCACGCCTTTTTCATACACATTGGCTTTCTTGGTGTTTAAATTGAAAACATTGCGCGACCAATTCTCAATGCTTGAGTATTTTATTTTCGCTCCCTTAAGCACGATAAGCTCCACGCATCCCGCGTGAAGTGATGATGTCTGGTATCTCGGCGCCGAACATCCTTCTATGTATTCAATTGAGCTTCCTTCATCCGCTATGATAAGTGTGTGTTCAAACTGGGCACTCCGTTCCCTGTTCATACGGAAATATGCCTGAAGAGGCATCGTGACATTCACGCCCTTCGGCACGTATATGAATGTCCCGCCAGACCAGACCGCCCCGTGAAGCATTACGAATTTGTGGTCGGTTACGGGGATGCATTCGGTCATAAAATACTTTTTGACCAAGTCGGGATATTTTTGGAGAGCCACGTCCATATTTTCAAAAATCACGCCTTTATCCGATAGCGATTTTTTAAGCCGGTGATAAACCACGCCCGAATCATACTGCGCGCCCACTCCGCCCAGATATTCCCGCTCGGCTTTGGGTATGCCGAGCTTTTCAAATGTGTCGCTGATTTCTTTGGGGAGTTCCGTCCATTTGTCGGTCTCGGCTGTAGTCGGGTCAACGAAATATTCCATATTGGCGAGGTCTAGTTTGGAAAGCGAAGGCCCCCAATTCGGAAGCGGAGTCTGGTTGTAGAGCTCCAGCGCTTTGAGACGCTTTTCAAGCATCCATTCGGGCTCGTTTTTGGTCTTGGAGATATGGCGAACTAGGTCCTCATCAGGTCCAGCGATAGTTTTCAGTTTTGAGTTTTCAGATTTGAGTTCAGACATTTTTATGGGTTGACCCTGTGAAATGGCTGTAAGGCCTGATTCGCAAAGCGAATATTTCACAGGGTTGACATTTACCCGTACATTATGTAGTGTTTGGGGCAGAAAAGCAACCTATAACGGAGGTGTACCTTGAGCGTATTTTTGATGTGGTCAATCATGTTTTGCGTTGTTGCCATCGGTGCTTTGATCGTGGAAGGCCTCGACCACAGGCAGGAGTGGGTGGCGGGGAAAAACAACGCGCACGATGAAATGATGCTTCGTTTTGTCGGCGCGGGAATCGTTGGTTCCATAATACTCGTAATCATCGCGAGCGAGCACGTAAGCTGGCTGGTATCCATTTCGAAAAACTGAAAGGAGGCTTCATGAAAACGGAAGGAAACCCGAGAATATTCATCGTAATCATCGTCGCAGTAATCGGCCTCGCTCTCGGCATCTGGCAGAAAAACGCCAACGGCGCGGAAGCGTCGAAGGCCGTCACCAGTCCGATCGCCATGAAAGTCCCGCAGTGTTTCATGCTGGACATCGCCCTGATCGAACGGGGCGAGGGCACCGCAAAGGGCGAAGCCTTGAAGCGAGTGCGTTCGGCCGCTGAAAAGTTGTACGACACAGGCGGGGTGAAATTCACCCAAGACCCAAGTTCCGAGACCAACCGGGTCCTGGTGGGCGACATGGAATACGCGTACCGCCTCACGCCTAGCGAGGCGAAGAAGATGGTCAGTGAGGGAAAGCGCAAAGCCTGCGACAGTCTCATGCTCGGCATAGCCGAGATGTGAAGGAAGTAAGGTTCCGGGGCGGACGAGGTAATTTACCTCGTCCGCCCTTTTAATTTGCCACTTCCTTCTTTATTTGATAGTTTTTTAACAGGTCTTTTGGGAGAAAGGTAAATGTACAGGAAAACGCAGTCATCCGTCGGAACAATAGGAGTCCTTCTCTCTCTTTCGGGAAAAGGCTTTTTCACGAACGTAGTCCATGGAGAATATCAGGCGGTCATCGGACGGACCGTAATAGCGCTCCACGGAGGAAAGGAAGTGGTCATCACCGGGTTCAGTGACAGTCTAGCAAAAGACAGACCGTGCACAGTGAGGTGGAAGCGCCTGTCGAAAGGCAGAAAGACACATGGAGTCCTGCCAATGGAGAAAGTGCGGGTAATCCGCGCCGAAAAAGAAAAATCTGCGCGGATCATACCGGAATGGAAAAAGGCGCAGGGCAAATACGGCTTCAAGAAAGGATTTCCTCCGCCCAAGCGCGGGGAAAGGCGGGCCTGAGGGCCCGTTTTTATTTTGCGTCGGAGAGCACTTCGCCGGCGTGTTCCGCCGGTTTAACCGTCTCATACACTTTCAATATTTTACCGTCTTCCCCTATCAAAAACGATATCCTGTTTGTCCCCTCGTACTCCCTTCCCATAAACTTTTTCTTGCCCCAGACTCCGTATTTTTCCATCACTTCTTTTTTCTCGTCAGAAAGCAAAGTGAAAGGCAGTTTGTATTTCGTTTCAAATTTCTTGTGGCTTTTCACGGAATCAACCGAAACGCCAAGTACCACCAATCCCATCTTTTCAAAATCTTTGTAGCTGTCACGTATGGTACAGGCCTCGGTCGTGCATCCGGGAGTATCATCTTTCGGGTAAAAATAGAGAAGCACTTTCTTACCTTTGTAATCGGAAAGGCTGTGAACATTCCCATCCTGGTCCGGAAGAGTGAAGTCCGGAGCTTTTTGTTCAATTTTTAGCATAATCAATATAAAAATAGTTGAATAATAAAATATCTAAATATTCTAATGACTAAATTATACCCCATATTCCAGCCAAAACTTAATTTGACATTTGTATAAAGTGTAGTATTATACTGGAAGTTGCACCCCCCCCACCACATTACAGCCTGGAGGCAGCCATGATACCCAAAGAAGCCCGCGTCCTTACATTCGTCCTGACGTTCCTCCTGGGAGCACTCGCCATCACGGCGGGCATCACTGCCACCAAGCTCGGCTACGTACAAGTCACGCTCCTTGTCCTTGGGGTAGTCGGAATGATCGCCTCGGTGGTCAAGATATTATCGATCGTGACCGAGCCCGAGAAAGAAAAGCCAAACTGGAAAGAAGGGCTGAGGAATGGCTGGCTCTTCTACGGCTTTCTAGGCGCAATGATTATCGCAGCCACTGTGGCCAACCTCGCAGCGATTGATGGCCGGCTACCGTTCGCAATGAATGATGGCAGAACCAACCTCCCTCTCAAGGAGTGGGAACTCTTGGTCATCTGGACGGCAACCGCCATTGGGTTCTACCTTCTCGGAGCCGACCACTGGCGGAGCAGGACAACCAAGGAGGAATCCGGATATTCCACTCCCGATGGGAAACCCGACTGGACCTGAACAACGGCCGGTCGGCAAAAAGGCGAGCTCACGCTCGCTTTTTTTTATTTGTATTGTGTTTGTACCTCCGTCCCCACGTAGCTAATTACTGAATGAGCGAAGTTTGTTTTTGAAAAACATTGCGGAGTGTGACGACACGAGCATAGCAATTCGCCAACAGGCGAATATGCGTGTTTTTCAAAAACAATAAGGCGCAAAGCTTAGTAATTGCGGAGTCTTTCTACTTTTTCATGCTGTCGGATTTTCTCGTGCACCTTAGCCTCAATCTGGCGGATGCGTTCGCGGGTTACGCCGAATTCCTGCCC
>CAYHZS010000051.1:0-4968 GCA_964361185.1 uncultured Candidatus Saccharibacteria bacterium | reverse complement strand
AAAAAACGACATTGATCGAACCAACCTTCAATGATTCATACTTTTCTACGATTCGCAGATCGATTGGTTGTAGGTTGGAAAATTCCTCCTGTCGCTTTCTTATCATAAGGGACGTGAAATTACGCGCGTAAATCGGTGGATTTCCTATTTTATCTATGAGGTAGGGGATAGCGCCGATGTGATCTAGATGTCCGTGAGTTACCAGAATGGCTCTGACTCTGTCTTTTCTCTCTTCCAAATATTTCGTGTTGGGCAGAATGTAGTCTATGCCTGGGGCATCTTCCTCTTTGAAGGAAAAACCGCAGTCTATGACAATAATATCTTCTCCGATTTCAACTAAGGACATGTTGCGTCCCACTTCTTCCACTCCGCCCAAATGTATTATGCGGATATTTTCTCCGACCGGCGGAAGTTTTACGATTTCACTCGGCTTATCGCTTGAATCTTTGCGTTCGGCAAAAGGGGGCCTTTCCGGTCTACGTCCTCTTCTCACCTGGCCTCGTCCCCCGGCGTTTCCACCTTGTGTTTTTCTGGCATGTGGCATGGCGTTCCCATAACCAGCCCTTCTCGGCTGTGCTGAGTAAGGATGGGTGCTTTGAGAGCTAGGACGTCTGATTGGCCCCCTTCCTGGTCCGCGGTTACCTCCCGCCCTTCCGTATCCTGGTCTTCCGGGGCGTTCTCCATCGTGTCTTTTTTGTCCTCCAATCATAGTTTTGTCTTTAAAAGCCTTTGGGCCTTGTGTTTAATTGATGTTTTTAATATTCCTTAGTATTTTGTCTGCCCGTTCTTTGGGGCAAATATTTTCCAAATCCAATCTGTATCAACATACCACTTATACACGCTTAGAAATCTTTCCGCCGGTACTGTAAGCTCGCCGATTTCCGTGCCTCTCAAGCTTGGAAGCATTGCATAGATGAAGTCGGGCGAATATATAAATATAGCTGGTATATCCTGTGCCACCAAAGTTTCAAATTGCTCATATTTTTTCGCCCTCTCGGTAGCATCAAGGGTAACTCGTGCTTCCTCCAGTATTTTGTCAACCTTTTGGTTGGCGTACATGGCAATATTAAGGCCTGGGTCGTTTCTCTGTGAAGAATGCCAAAAAGCATAAGGATCGCTGTCAACTCCCAAAATTTCGCCGAAAAAGAGAGCGTCGTATCTCCTTGGCCTAATTATGTTCTGACTGAAATCTCCTGGCTCAAAAACTTTTACTTCAACTTTGGCACCAATCTTTTCCCAATCGTCTTTAAGAATATTGGCTATGGCCTTCAGTTCTGGCTTGTCCGCCGTGGAAATGGAAAAAGAGAGTGTAAGCTCTTCCTTCTTTGTTTTCTTAATTATGGTGTTGGTGGTGGTTGAAAATTTCCAACCGTTGTTTTCCAGAATTCTACGCGCCCGGCTTATCGAGGCGTCGCCCGAAGAATGATTTTCTTCGGAGAAGGATTGTGTCCTCGGTCTGGGTATTGGCCCGAAAAGAGGAGTGCCGTATCCATATAAGACAGTATTTACGATTCTCGTTCGGTCTACGGCAGCGTCGAGGGCTTCTCTCACGGCGAGTTCAGTCAAAACCGGAGCAGACGATTGATTGAAGAATACTCCATAAACGCGCGGCAAGGGATACTGACGTATGTGAATCCCGCGATCCCTAAGAGACTTGGCTTCTTCCGGCATTATGGCGTTTATGTTGCTGACATCGCCGGACTGGAGAGCGTCAATAAGCTCGCTCTCATTCCCGTAGAATTTAAGAGTTATGGAGTCTATGTAGGGTTGCCCCAGGGCGAATTTTTTGAATGACGACAGAGTATAAGAAATTGGGATGCCGGCACGATTTTTCGAAACACCATCTATTTTATAAGGGCCGCTACCAATACCTTCCACATTGAAATCACTGAAACTAAATTGGTCTATGGGTATGTCTTTCCAAAGATTTTTTGGCAGGATGCCGATAGCGGCGTTTTCTAGGAATGGCGCGTAAGGTTGTTTCAGCGTAAAGGAAATCGTTTTCTTGTCAATTTTTTGGATGGAAACCCCTTCCCAATTCGGGCGCTTGGGACTCTTTATCACAGGATCCTTAGCTTTAAGAATAGTGAATTCAACATCATCGGTAGTAATTGGCGTTCCGTCATGGAAAAATATCTTGTCGCGTAGGGTGAAAGTATATGTCAGCCCGTCTTTTGAAATCTCGTATTTTTCCGCGAGGTCGGGAATGTATCCTCCATCAGTGGTTTTTCGGAGGAGACCGGAATAGGCGAGCATGGTTATGTCGCGGTCAGCCTCCGAAATGGCGAGAATTGGGTTCACGAATCGAGGGGTTCCAATAATTCCTTCGGAAAAAGAGCCACCGTAAGTTGGAATCTCCACCATTAGGAGCCTGTTTGTGTTCCGAAGTAATGTTAATCCTGAAATGATAGCCAGAAAGAAAAGGCTCCAAAAAATTACACGCTCATTTTTCGAGAATGATGTAATGGCTTTCAAAATATCGCGTTTTGTCGGAGGGGCAAAACTCGAATCGTTTTTCGTTTCTGATTCCACGAGTGTCTTATAATTTAAAACTTGTAGCTTATAACGTAAAAATTCTTATTTCTTGTAACTTAAAACTTATAACTTTTAATACGCAAATAGTTTTAGACTCAAAAAAAGTTCTACGTTATACGTTTCAAGTTTTACGTATGGAGTATTATTTTATGACCAAGGCTATAAAAGCTGAAGTGGCAAAGAGTAAGGCTATAAAGATGGTTGCGTTGAACATCACCTTTTCCATTCCGCGCTTGGTGTGATAAAACGAGCTCAAATCTCCGCCCCCGCCCAATGCTCCGCCCGTCTCTGCGCCGGAGCGCTGGAGCAGTATGGCTCCGACTAGCAATAAGGAAAGCGCTATCTGCACCCATGGCAGGACTTTCACGATGAGTTCCATATATGGGTGAATATAGCAAAAAGCCAGCCGATAGGCAAGAGCGAGATGATAGAGAAATATTTATAGATCTTTGACAAAAGTACTCCATTACCTTATTATTCCACCACCTGGCGCATAAAGCGCCCCCCAATTTATAAAGTAATTCTGCCGTTTGGCAGCATAAAATTAGGTATGAAAACCAAGAATAATATTGTGCCGCTGGGAGACAGAATTTTGGTAAAACCATTGTCTTCCGACGATATTAAGAAAACCAAGTCCGGAATCATAATACCCGATACTGTTTCCAAAGAGCGCCCCGAACAGGGCAAGGTTGTGGCTGTGGGCGAGGGCCGGCAGACGGATGACGGTAAAATAGTGAAGCTCCGTGTGAAAGTAGGTGATACAATTCTTTTTTCCAAATACGGACCGGACGAGGTGAAAATAGACGGTGAGGAATTTATGATTTTGAAGGAAGAGCAAGTGCTCGCGATTATCAAGTAATTTAACGAGCGGAGCGACTATAAATTTCTTGACCCGCCAAAATTTTGCAGTAGCAAAACTTAGGCGGGTGATGATTTTCTAAAGCTCGTTTCACTCACTAAGAAAATCAATCATGTCTAAACGAATAATTTATAACGAAGACGCGCGCAAAGCTCTGGCAAATGGCGTGGACAAGGTGGCGGACGCGGTAAAAATTACCATAGGCCCTCGCGGAAGAAACGTAGTTTTTGATAAAGGGTACGGCGCGCCTACGGTGACAAACGATGGCGTTTCAATCGCCAAGGAAATAACACTATCCGACAAGATGGAAAATATGGGCGCGGAAATCGTGAAAGAAGTGGCGCAGAAAACCAACGATAAAGCCGGAGACGGCACCACGACGGCGGTTATTTTAATGCAAGCAATTGTGCGCGAGGGTTTGAAGCAGGCCTCAATGGGCGTGAATGCCATGGGAATAAAACTCGGTATTGAACGCGCGGCGGAAGAAGTAGTCAAAGCGCTCCGCGCATTATCAAAACCAATTAAAGAGAAAAGCGAAATTATGCAAGTGGCTACTATTTCGGCCGAATCGGCAGTGCTCGGCAAAATAATCGCAGATACTATTAATAAGGTGGGGAAGGATGGCGTGGTTACGGTTGAGGAGTCACAGTCCTTTGAAGTGGAATCGGAAGTGGTGGAAGGTATGCAGTTTGATAAGGGATACGTTTCTCCATATATGATTACCAATGCCGAGCGGATGGAGGCGGAATATCGCGATGTGCCCATATTGATTACCGACAAGAAAATTTCCACTATTGCCGAAATATTGCCTTTGCTTGAGAAAATCGCAAAAGGAGGGAGGAAAGAATTGGTCATAATAGCGGACGATGTGGACGGCGAAGCTCTGGCGACATTTGTAGTAAACAAGTTGCGCGGAGCATTCTCCGTACTTGCAGTCAAAGCTCCCGGCTACGGGGACAAAAAGAAAGATATGCTGGCGGACATCGCGGTAGTGACGGGTGGGACGGTTGTGTCGGAGGAACTCGGTATCAAATTGGACAGCGCGGAACTTAACATGCTGGGGAGGGCGAATAAAGTAATTGCCACCAAGGACGCGACTACAATAGTCGGAGGAAAGGGAAAGAAATCCGAAATTGAAGCGCGCGTAGCGCAACTTAGGAAGCAAAAAGATTCCACCGAATCAAAATACGATATTGAAAAAATTGAAGAGAGATTGGCAAAACTCTCAGGCGGAGTGGCGGTCATAAAAGTGGGCGCGGCCACGGAGACGGAAATGAAATATCTGAAACTGAAAGTTGAAGACGCGGTCAATGCCACTAAGGCGGCGATTGAGGAGGGGATAGTGCCGGGAGGCGGAGTGGCTCTCATAAAGTCCGCGCACAAAGCTTCCATTGCAAAAGCAAAATCGCCTGTCGGAAGTTTCGAAAAAGAATTTGAAGTCGGTTACAATATTTTGATTAAAGCTCTGGAATCGCCCTTGAAACAGATTGCCATAAACGCCGGACGCGACGACGGCTCGGTAATCGTGGAAAAAGTTAAAAATGGAAAAGGAAATATGGGCTACGCCGCGCTTT
>CAYHZS010000050.1:0-5227 GCA_964361185.1 uncultured Candidatus Saccharibacteria bacterium | reverse complement strand
CTCATAGCTATGCTTGGGGCGGAAGGAAAATCGATTCTTCGCAACGTTTATTCCATAAACCGAGGGTATGAAGAAGTTGCCGCCAGGCTTAATTCACTTGGAGCCGACATAAAGGTTTTGGGAGGAATTTAAACGGGGTTTTGGTCCAAATTGTTATACGCCGTTTAACATAGTAGAATGGATTAACTTTTACTTGTCCTGTTAGAAGTTTGCCAGTAAACATTAATTTTACGAAAGACAAGAGCGGAGGAGTTTTGTTTAAATATGTATATAATTACGACGATAATAAATATGAACTTCTAATAGGATGGCGTTTTTCTATAAAAAACTTGGTATTGACTTGGGGACGGCGAATACGCTGGTTTTTTTGCCGGGTAAAGGAATTATTTTAAACGAACCGTCAGTGGTCGCGGTTTCGGAAATTGATAATAAAATTCTAGCGGTTGGAGAAGAAGCGAAAAGTATGATAGGGAAAACGCCTGACTCCATCATTGCCTATCGTCCGATGAAAGACGGGGTTATAGCGGACTATCGCGTGACAGAAGCTATGCTCCGGTATTTTATCGAGAAAGCCTTGGGCAGATGGAATATTTTTAAGCCGGAGGTAATGGTTTCCGTTCCTGCCGGAGTGACTTCAACCGAACGGCGCGCGGTTGTGGAAGCGGCTATCAAGGCCGGGGCTAAGAATGCTTACGTGGTCAAGGAGCCTATACTTGCGGCTATCGGCGCGGGCATTCCCATTCATGAGGCGGAGGGGCACATGATCGTGGACATAGGCGGAGGGACGACGGACGTAGCGGTAATTTCCTTAGGCGGAATAGTCGCATCCAATTCGGTGAAATGCGCCGGAAATCGGGTTGATCAGGCGATTGCCGACTACATAAAGAAAACATTCAACCTAGCCATCGGGGACAAGACCGCGGAAGAGGTGAAAATCGCCATCGGTTCCGCCATTCCGGTGGAAGATGAACTTTCCATGACCATACGCGGGCGCGATTTTATTGCCGGTCTTCCGCGCTCCGCGCAAATTTCCACTAATGAAATAGTAAAGGCCATAGATAAAGAGCTCCGCCAGATGATAAAAGCGATGAAGGATGTGCTTCAGGATACTCCGCCTGAACTTTCGGCTGACATTATTGAGAACGGGATAATCATGACAGGAGGAACTTCCCAGCTCCGCAATTTCCCTGAGTTAGTTTATAGGCGGACGGGAGTGAAGGCCGTGCTTGCCGAAGAAGCTCTTTATTGCGTGGCTAAAGGGACAGGAATTGCCCTTGAGCATTTGGATACTTACAAAAAATCTATTATTGCGAAGAGGTAGTGGCCAGAGGTAGTAGCCACCGACAAAAGCAAAGCAAAAGTCTTTCGGTATAATAGCCCGCGGTCGCGGGCTATTATACCGAAGCATGGGAAACCACAACCACCACAATCATATAGAAAACCACATAGGAAATTCCTATATGGCAGTGATTTCCGGAAATTTCCTATGTGGTAAATTTTAGGAATCGCTCTTGAACGTTTCAACACTTACAAGAAATCTATTATTGCGAAACGCTAGTTTTTAGTTGGTAGTTTGTGGTCTATAGAAAGCAAAAAACACAAAACTTACACACAGTAAGTTGTTTGGTTACTCTACTAATCTCACTTTCAGTTAAAGAGTATACGTTTAGCCTATATTATGCCCAGAAAATAAAGTCGTAACCCACTAAATATAAAAGAAAGACCGCCCGAAGGAAGTCTGTTCCTTGGGGCGGTCGCGCTTACTATTGTTTCGTGTACAGAACTGTTGTCGCGCGATGATATGTGTGTTTGTTTTCGTGAAGATGTGGCGCTTCTTCGAGCTTTCCCCCGAAATCCGGAGTCAACGTCTCGAACGCGACAACCCGAGGCAGGATATCTTCGGGAATCTGCGCGTACACCTCGGCCGCCGATGGCATGAATTGGTACACGCCCATGGTAGTGTCGGCCCGGTGCCACATTTCAATACGCGCTACTTCAACCAGCTTCTGCGCGGGTTTGCGCAGGTCGCCGTAAAAACTGAAGTTGTCGCGCGGGTTGCATCGTGCATAGAAGCGGAGGGGTTCTCCCGGTTCGACTCGTCCGACAGGCTTGATACGTCTGGACAACCTCTTGAGTAGCATGTCGGTGATACTCGGAATCCTTGCCATTTGCCAGCCTCCACAAAAAAAGTATGATGAGATGTGCTGTTCAAATTACTGAAGCTGAAGCAGTTATATTATAACAAACCATGTTTGTCAAGTATAGTATTAATGCTGTAAAATAAGCTCAAAATATGAGCTTGAAAGATGACATATCTCCCAATCAACACGCCTATATTATTGCCGGAGCAAACAGGAATACGGTAGGTGAGATTAATGATGCGATAGAAAAAGTTTTTGGCGTAAAAATAGCGGGAAACCCCGATTGCAGATTTGATGAATACGAAGTCTTCGGCATAGATGAATCCAGGCGACTAAAAGAAGAGCAGGGATTTAGGCCCATGCGGGGAGAATTTAAATTTTTTATAATAAGCACTGATTCTATAACGCGCGAAGCTCAGAACGCCCTGCTTAAAGTTTTTGAAGAGCCGACGGAAGGAACTTATATTTTCCTTGTTGTCCAAAGTGAAAAACAAATAATACCTACGCTATTATCGCGAGTGCGTGTTGTCAAACTTATCCCAAGTAGCAGAGCAAAACTCGCTACGGGGCAGGCAACCAACGACCAACGACCTGCGACAGGGGATGCAGGTATTTTTCTTAAAACGCCGGTGGAAAATAGGTTGAATCTTCCGTTTGTTAAAAAGTTGATAGAAGACAAAGAAAAGCAATTTATAGTGTTGTTTTTTAATGAACTTGAATCTGTCGTGCGCGGAAATATTCAGGTTTCCAAAATGACAAAAGGGCACAGGGAATTTTTCACGGAACTCTTAAAATGCAAGAATTACGTCAACGATCGTTCTTCGTCGGTCAAAATGCTTTTGGAACATGTGGCATTAATTACACCGGTATTTACTTAGTTACTATGCGGGGTAATTATGCTATTCTGTAACTCATAACTTATAACTTTTAACTTAAAATACGAATTCAAAAAAAGTTTCAAGTTTTACGTTATTAAATTTTCAATTTATGGCTTACAATTTCAGCGATTTCAAAAACGAATCAAAAAATACAGAAGATTGGCTTGGAAAAGAGTTTTCCCAGATTCATACCGGAGTAGCTACGCCGGCTCTTTTGGATGGAATACAAGTAGAAATATACGGATCCAAAATGGCTATTTCTCACGTAGCCTCGATTTCCATAGAAGATTCCAGAACCTTGCGCATTTCTCCGTGGGATAAATCTCAGCTTAAAGAAATCGAGCGCGTCATTGTGTCGGCCAATTTGGGATTGGGAACATCCGTGGATGATAATGGAATGAGAGTATCTTTTCCTCCATTGACTACCGAAAGGCGCGAACAATTGGCCAAAATAGTTCGGGCCAAGTTTGAAGAAGCGCGCATCAGAATCCGCACTTCGCGCGAAGATGTTTGGGATGACATACAAACTAAAGAAAAAGCCGGTGTCATGCCTGAAGATGAGAAATTCAGGAATAAGGATGAACTTCAGAAATTGGTGGATGAAGCAAATAATAAGCTTGAAACTCTGACTGAGAAGAAGGAGAGAGAACTAATGGGCTAATTGACAAAATCCCAAACCACAAATCCCAAATTACAAACAAATTCTAATAATTAAATATCTAAATTAGAAACGTAATTTGTTTAGATTTTTATTTAGAATTTCTAATTTGTTTGTGATTTGGTGCTTGATATTTGTGATTTTAAAAACCAGTTTAATGATTCATATTATATAAAAAATAAATGTCTATAATTCTTTTCCTCATCATACTAGTGATACTGATTGTTTCCCATGAATTCGGGCATTTTATCGTGGCTAAATGGTCGGGAATACGGGTGGATGAATTTGCCGTGGGCTTTCCTCCTAGGCTTTGGAGTAAAAAAAAGGGAGAGACGGAGTATTCGATAAATGCTCTTCCTTTCGGCGGTTATGTGAAGATTTTCGGAGAAAATCCGGATGATGAATCTTTGCGCGGACCGGATCATAAGCGAAGCCTTACGGCAAAGCCCAGATGGATTCAGGCGATGGTAATTTCCGCGGGCGTAATTTTCAACATACTCCTCGCATGGATTTTGCTTTCGTTTGGTTTTATGATCGGTTTTCCTACATCTATTATCAGTGGTTCAGGATACGAAGCGTATGCCAAAGACGTCTCACTTACCATCACGAATGTTTTGGAAAAATCTCCCGCATCAAACGCGGGACTTAAGCCGGGAGACCGAATAATGCTCCTCTCTTCGGAACAGGACTCACTATTGAACCCTACTCCCGAGACTCTCCAGGGGTTTGTGGCGAGCCACGGAAATTCAAATATCACGGTTTCTTACAAAAGAGGAGTTGCGGAAAACAAAGTAGATATCGTCCCTCGGGATGGAATAGCAGAGGGCAAACCGGCTATCGGAATCGCCATGGACGTGGTGGGCATAGTGAAACTTCCCGTCCACAGGGCCATTTTGGAGGGAGCAAAGAACACATATTTTCTTTTAAGCGAAACGATAAGCGGGCTTTGGAGTCTCCTTAAAAACGCGCTTTTGGGTCAAGGAAGCCTAGCATCAATAACCGGTCCAGTGGGAATTGTAAAGATGGTCGGGGATGCCGGAGCACTCGGGCTAGTGTATCTTCTCGGGTTTACCGCGATTATCTCTATCAATCTTGCCGTGATAAACATCATTCCCATACCGGCTTTGGACGGCGGGAGACTTCTCTTCGTGCTCATTGAGGCTGTTATGAGGAAACCAATTAAGCCAGTTTTTGCGAATGTGGTAAATGGAGTCGGATTTGTTCTGCTCATGATTCTCATGGTCGTGGTGACTTATAACGACATCGTGCGCTTGGTGGTGGGGTAGTGTAACTGATAACCTACGACCTTCAACTAACAACTAACAATCAACAGCCGACATATATTAAATTCTCAAATTCTTGAGAATTTGAGAATTTAGTTATTTTACAAAATAACAATCATCATTTCCTTGCTCTAATGTTCTTAAGAACATTAGAGCAAGGAAATCTCATGCGTAGTCTATGCTAGTGTTTTGCGAAACACTGGCATAAGCCAAAAACAATGACGTCCTCCCCGCACTCGCGTGCGGGGTTTCCTTTGGGTCTCATGA
>CAYHZS010000049.1:0-5411 GCA_964361185.1 uncultured Candidatus Saccharibacteria bacterium | reverse complement strand
TATCAGCCATATACAGCAGGTGCTTTGTATTTCCGTCTAAGAAGAGATGCTACGCACCTGCGACCTTAGTTATTTGTTGTTTTAGCGTCCGCGCCTGATTTCACGAGATGAGAAATCGTCTAGGATTTTTTCAAATTCCTTTTTAGTGAAAGCCGGCCACATTGATTTCGAGAAAAACCATTCGCTATAAACCGACTGCCATGGAAGGAAATTAGAAGTTCGTGTTTCCCCACTGGTTCTTATTATGAGTTCCGGATCTGGGAAGCCCGCGGTCCAAAGATATTTTTCAAACATTCCTTCGTCAATTTTTGAAAGTTCTTTAGAGCTTTTCTCTTTGGTTAACTTCTTGATTGCAGACAGTATTTCAGCCCTTCCTCCGTAAGAAACACAAATGACAAGATTTATCCCAGCGAACTTAGCGGTGGCCCTTTCAAGATTCCTTATTCCAAAACGTATGGACGGGGAAAATCTGTCCGTCTGCCCCACGAATTTTACCCGTACCTTCTTCTTTACTAGGTTTTTGGCTTCTCCCCCGACTACATTCGCAAAAAGCTTCATTAGATATCCGACTTCGCTTTTGGACCGATTCCAGTTTTCCGTTGAGAAAGCGTACACATAGACGGTCCTGACACCGAATTCTTTGGCCCAGCCGACAAAATCCTTAAATCTTTCGTACCCAGCTTCATGCCCCTTAAATACGTCTAATCCCTTGGCGCGCGCCCATCTCCTATTACCATCCATAATTATACCAACGGATTTTGGATAATTTTTAGTCTTGTCTGTCATAGTATAAAATTTTAAAGTCGCTGAATGTTCCTGTTGCCGGAAACCACTTTGCCTCAATACGTTCTACCCTAGCAAAAATCGGTCCTTTTTTCAATTGAGAAAGGTACTCTTCAAGCTTTCCCGCGTCTCCTTCAGCCACCACGAAAACCGAGCCGTTCCCCATATTTTCAACTGTTCCTGTGAGCTCCAAGTTACGCGCTTTGCGTGTGGCAAAATCGCGGTACATCACAAATTGTACTCGGCCAAATATCCGACATTCTAGGCGTTTATTCATACTGTGCACGCTGTAGGACTTGAACCTACGACCTCCCCGGTGTAAACGGGATGCTCTACCAACTGAGCTAAGCGTGCTTACTTCGTTCTTTATCTAATATCTGTCCTACATTCTAAACCCCTAAATGGTACCTACCAAAACAGCTAAGCGTGCATAAATTACAAGATATCACAAAACGTACAAACAACCAGACCGTGATGGCAACGGCAGGAATCTCCTTCGACTAAATTTTTGTCGCCATAAAAATTTGTCTAGACACCGGCTCGCGATTTTGCGTGCTCGCATATTTTACTTAGGCCACACATAAATTTCTGCTGAAATTTTGCGCAGCCCTAGCCTTGCCCCCGTCGGGGCTCCGGCTCATAAACTTGCTATCCTTAGCAACTTTATGCCCTCGGCAGGAATCGAACCCACATCAAAGCCTTAGAAGAGCTCTGTTCTATCCATTGAACTACGAGGGCAAATCACATTTAACAAATAACACATAACTTACGACAAATAAAGGCCCTGTGGGAGCCAACCCTATTGTCTGTCTGACATCAATTTATTAAATGTTTCCTCGGCTTTATTGATAGATTCCGCCATTTTGTTTATCTTCTCTATCTCTGCTCCGCCCGTCGCCACTCCCTGTTTTGGAGATACCGACGAGTTACTTATGCTGAAATATAAATACGCGCTTGCTGAAGCAAAAATGAGCACCAGCACAACGAATATGGCAATTAAGTGTTCCCAGTCTCGGTCGGGATACATTATTGTTTTCAGTTTGTCACGTTCAATGGCGCGCAAAGCATTCTTCCAATATTTTTTCACGCTCACTCTTATGTTCGAGAAATTTGGCTTGTCCATTTTATTACTTGTTAACGAAGCTTAGAAGTCTTATGGAAAAAGAGCCACTCCATAAATTTGCCGGACTTTTTTCTTTTTTACTGTCTTTCGTAATATTCACTTTGCTTAGATTGACGGATTTTATTTCAATGACATATGGGGTCGCTTCCATAAGCTCAATCAAACGATTCAGCTGCGCGAAACTGCCGTTCGCGGAAAAATCCACGCGCAAAGTCTTTTTCGCCTCTACATCAACATTGTTCAGATGGATAGACACCCCCGCTCCCCTCCCAAATGACTGGAGCTCTTCCAAAAACCTAGCTGACCCCTTTACATCGACAAAATAACTGTCAATTTTCTGGCGCTCTGCAGACGTCTTTTTGACAGCATCCGCCAGGCGCCGCAGGTTATCTTCACGTTTGAGCTCTGTGGAAAGAGCTAGGAGTGCTTCATCGGTTCGTGAGCGCTCAAGAAAAATTTTGTAAAGAATATACCCGTAAGCTCCGACACCGGATAGATTAATCAGGGCAAGCAATCCAAGTGTTATCAATATTTTACGTGTGGTGGTCATTTTGGCGTCTGTTTGGCGCTAATCTGCACGGAAAAATTCAAATTAGTGTCGCTCAAGAAGTTGGAGACTGGAACATTAACCTTTGTGAAGCTTCCCTCACTCTCTAGTTTCCTTACAAAAGCAAGGAAGGTCTCTCTGTTGTCAGCCACACCGCGAACTTCTATATTTTCCGTATTACTGCCGGTTTTCGAGTAGGAAAAACCGCTGATAAGGACGCCTTGTGGAAGGTTCTCCAAAATATTATTTATGGCTAGACTAGGTGTTGTTTGTGATTTCTTTGACGACAATACGCCGATTTTGTTTTGAATTTCCTTCATTAAAAATTCGGGATTGCCGTCCTCCTTGATCGAAGAGAGTGATTTGACTATTTCAAGTTCTTTTTTAACAGCCGTCGTTTTCTCTTCGGCTTGGCGGTAGGGGGAAAAAAGAAGCGTCGTTCCGATAAAAATCGCAATCGCGGAGAGGGTTAGGAAAATTATAAAAAACCTGGCTTGATACGTTTTAGCCAAACGAATCTTTTCTTGGGTGGGAATCAAGTTAATCATTGCGGATATAAATTTCCGAGAACCAGCCCTATGGCTGTCGCGTAGCGAAGGGAATTTTTCAGCGAGATCTCGGGAACGTATGCTTCAAAAGAATTTACGTTAACCCAAACATTCGCCACCGATACGGGAACCTTCAAATTAGCTGATAGGTAGTCGGAGAAACCAAGCAGGTTTGAGTCGCCACCGCACAAAATAATACTGTCAATTTTCTTTCTTTCCTTTTCTCCTGGTTCCGGATGGGTATGCCAATACACGAAATGCTTGTTCAGTTCATCCTTCAAAATGGAAATTGGGTGTATGAGAGTGAAGAAAAATTCTTTATTACCAGAGTTTTTTACTAAGCCATATTCTTTCTTCATCTTCTCTGCTTCCTCTGAGGTCACCTTAAAAGTCTTTTTGATGGCATCATCCAGCGTGTGCCCTCCGATATCAAGCGTAGAAGTAAACATCACTACCCCGTCGGAGACAACCGAGAGGCCCGTGCGGGTTTCTCCGAAGTCAACCACCATGTGCGTGTTTTTATCCCCTTGAGGTATTACCGCCCGGGCTATAGCTTGAGCTTCCATTTCAAAAATCAAAGGAGTAAGGCCGGTGCCGTCAAAGAGGTTGAAATAACTCTGAGCCACGACGAGAGGGAGAGCCGAGATTTCCAAATCATACCCGCGCTCGTCTTCAGATATAATCTCATAATCGAAAACGGCCTCTTCCGCGCGGAGAGGTATGTATTCTTCTAGCTGGACCTCGATGCTTCCGCGCAGGTCTTTTTTGCTGACATATGGCAGGGCCATGCGTACGAGATAGGCCTGCTCTTCCGGCAGAGAAACATTGACGAAATTGAGCTTGTGCTCGCTGTTTAAAGACGCAAGTATTTTTTTGAGCCCGTCAATATCTTTTATTTTCCCCGTATCCATAATACCCATGGGGATATTCCTCTCTCCGAAACGGCCGAGAATGTGGCCCCCTCCGCGTGGCAAAAGCTCGACAAAATGAATAGACTGGTCGGAAATATCAAGCCCAACAGCCGGCATTTTCAGAAATTTAGGCGTCGGAAAAAATTTCGAAAATAGTTTCGACATTAGTGACTATATTATACGGCATAATCCTGAAACTTAGAACGCAAAACTTATAACTTTGATACGCTTAACCTACGGTCAATCAATCAGTTTCTATAAGGTTTTACGTTATAGATTATAGGTTTTACTACTGAACAGAGGTGCCGTTCGAAACAACTTCCCCTGGGGAAAGCGTTGTCAAAAACTTATCTCCAACAACGTAGAGAACCATACCGTTCGATTCAAGGCCGCGAATAACGCGCGGGGCAAGGTTAGCAAGTACTGGCACTTGCCTGCCCACTAATACAGAGACTTCGGGGAAAAACTCCGCTATGCCGGAAATAATCTGGCGCGGTGCGCCTTCTCCCAAATCAACCGATAGTTTAACCAGCCTGTCGGCATCCGGCACTTTTTCAGCCGATAGTATTGTGCCAATTCTAATGTCGCACTTTTTGAAATCATCTATGGTCATGGCCATATAACTTAAAGCTTATAACTTAAAACTTAATTATAATTAAAAAGTATCGAGTTTGTGTAAAATCTTGTATTTAATGTTACAAGTTACATGTTATAAGTTTTACGAATTCTTATCTAAATACCTCTGTAAAATAAGCGCCGCGGCGCTCGAATCCACTCCCTGTTTCCCCTTTTTCCCCTGCTCAATGAAAGACGAACGATGGGCCTCCACGCTGGTCAAAAATTCCTGTTCAAAAGAAACCGGCAAGTTAGTTTCTTTTGAGAGAGTTTCCGCAAACAAGCGAGCTCCTGCCATCATTTGATTTTCTTCACCCTCTCCGTTTAAAGACTCCCCAATAACTATTCTCCCTACTTTTTCCTCCTTACATAAACTACTTAGGGCAAACAGGGCATTTTTATCGTTCACCACGACCAAAAAAGGGAACGCTATTTTGCCGCCTTCGTCCGATAGCGCCACTCCTATGCGTTTCGTCCCGTAATCAATACCTAATATTTTTGCCATAAGAATTAATGTTCTAGGCCAAATGTTTATTTACAAACGCTCTGCCAGAACCCGATTTTAAGTACTTTTCAAAACTGAAAGCTTTGTGTTTGTCGTCGATGACAAAATAAAACTCTAATACTACAGGTAAACGCTTTGATGTTGCAGAGACATTACCTTTTTGGTGTCTGTCTAATCTGTCCCAAATGTTATTGGTACAACCAACATAAAAACCGTCCTTACATTTTAAGCTATAAACGAAATACATACTTTATCTATCTTCCCGCCTTCGCTCTTCTTCATCGGACTTCATCCCGCCGAAGCCGAGCTACTGCGAGGCGAAGGCGGATGGGGTGAGATTCGAACTCACGATACCTTGCGGTATGCCGGTTTTCAAGAC
>CAYHZS010000048.1:0-5418 GCA_964361185.1 uncultured Candidatus Saccharibacteria bacterium | reverse complement strand
TAGTTACCACGCCGCCCTTGCTTTGCATGTACCTGGCTGCGCTTTGCACAGTGGCGCTTTCACTGACCATATAGCTTTCATTGATCACCTTGGCGCCTTGGTCAGCCGCGTAAGTAATAGCGCTGGCTAAAGCAGAATAAGCGGCATAACCATCCGTACCGGAAACTCGCAAAGGCAGAATTTTACAGTTCCAGCAGATTGCGGCTATGCCTACAGCATTGTTGGTGTTTGCGACTGCAGTGCCGGCTACTCTAGTGCCATGGCCATAGACATCGCTGGTATCGGAATTATTGTCGTAAAAGTTCCAGCCGGGCAGGCATTTGCCAGCCAAATCTTCATGAGCGCAGTCCACGCCAGTGTCGCCAATAGCGACAATCACAGTGGAAGTGCCTGTGGTTATATCCCAAGCGGCAGGGGCGGAAATTTTAGGCAGATGCCACTCCCAATTCGTGTACCAAGGATCGTTCGGAATCAAATCCGGAGCAACAATCGCGTCCACTTCGGCAAATTCAATGTCGCCTTTTTCTTTGGCTTTCAGCCGATCTACCACTTCCTCCGGGGTGTCTTCTTTGGAAATCGCAAGGAGTTTCACTCCGATCTGTTTGATTTCGGATTTTTCAGTCAACCCGTGCCGGCTCATTACTTCCTGCCGCTTGGCCGCGCCAACATCGGACTTGAATTTCACGAGAATATAATCTTCAGCTGTTCCTATAACTCCGCCTTTCGCGGCTCCGCCTTCTACGTAAGACGGTTGGGTTGATTGCTGCTGCGGGGTTATCAATCGGTGGAGGAGGACGTTTAATTGATCAAGCGCGCCCCTTAAAGAATCAAAAGTTTCCGCCAAAGAAGCAACCAGAGTTCTCTTCCCGACATCATTAAGTATTAGCTGAATTTGTCCGAGAATTCCCGAAATTGATTTCAAGCCGGTATTTTGCGAGGCGACGTCGTTAGGGACGAGTAAGGAAGGAGCTAATGTTTGTCCTCCCGTGAGGCCCGCCGAAACAACGAAAAGAGCGATAATTACTAAAGTTTTCCGCGCTTTCATGTTTTTTTATATTCCTTAGTTTTTGATTATATATATATATTATTTTCGGCCTTATTCTAAAACAGTATCCCGTCCTGCGTCTTTGTCAAGTCGGCAAGAATAAGGAAGTTTATCGAAGGGCTCGCCCTGCCTGCCCGCCGAAGCCTCGGCGAAGGAGGGAGTAAAATCGAAGGGTCTCGGTTGGGGTTGTAAATAAATATAAAAGCCCCAACAACCTCAAGGAGAGGGTGGGGCTCTGGTGTTGGCGCGGGGAGCGAAGCCGCGCCTTAGGTGGTATCGGCGGCGAGAATCTTGGCTCTAGCCCGACGCTTCTGCGTGAGGTACGCATCAAGCACGAAGCCAAGGGAGATCAGTTGCTGGAAGACTAGCCATGGATACCCCTCAATGCCCATGAGGAACGCGTTAGACGCGTTCATGAGCATGAAGCAGGGGTAGCCGGCTGGCCGCTGTTTGGCGAGGAGGTAGGTTCCGAAGAGGAACCCGGTGACCAACCCCAGCTCCAGGAGCTGGGTGATGGCCTTAATCCCGCCGAAGTCGTACACACTGTAGGCGAGGCCTATCGCCACGGCTAAGCGCGCCACCCAGTCAATCCACCGGGGTTCGTTGCCCTTGCCGCGCACGGCGATCACGACCCCCAGCACCATTGAAAGAGTTCCTCCCAGCTCCGCGGCTCCCGCGATCCAGTTTCGCTCGATCGCGAAAATCGTGAGCCAGGCCGGCGCCCCGACGAGGTAAACGCTCCAGCACAAGATTCGCCGTCTCTTCTGTTTCTCTCCCGTTGTTCGCTCCACCCGGGAGAGGAGGATTTTGTTGAGGAGATAGAATGTACCTCCCCATACTTGCAAGATTGCTCGGAGCAAGGTACACCTTCTCAAACACGTTGGATTGTGAAGAACAGTCCTTTCTAAGGGCTGCTATATAATAACACAACATCTATATATAAGTCAACTATTCGTCTCCGAGAGAGGATATTTCAATTAAGCTGACCCGTCTCGGTCGGGATATTTAATGAGTCATTTATATCCAAGACCGCGGAGAGTATCTCCGTGGTTGAATCCAATGAGAGAGGGGAGTTTGTTAAAGAATTTAACTTCTTTTGTTTCTTCTGTTTCTTCGGTCTGGCGAGGGATGGCGTTAATCTTTAGTTTGTAGATTATATCTACGACATGACCCCTTGGGTCTTTATGAAGATCATCAAAAACACCTATTAGTTTTGCGGACTTAGGATTTACTTTTAGATTCAGCTCTTTCTGGGCTATCCTTTGTATACAACGCTGTAGCGATTCGCCTTTGAGAATGAAGCTTCCAGGCATATGCCAGAACCCTTTTTGGGGAGGTATTGCCCTTCGCGTAAGAAGGACTTCGCGTTTCTTATTTTCAACAATTAAACTTATCGCCAGCCGCGGTACATAGGCAAAGGTCTTTAAAAAAAGTTTTTGAGGCAATGGCTTAACTATCTTTTTCCTAATTATATCACGCTAAAAATTATTTGATGTATTTCGGTCTGGCTCGATCGATTCGATTCAACTCACCTTTTCTCATAAACAACATCTTTTCTTGCGTTTATTGCCATTTTCCTATAATATAAATATTGCGTTTCCGACGCCCATTAGCCCTCTTATTCAAGGGACTTTATTTCTATGGAATTAAGAAATGTAGCAATCATCGCGCACGTTGATCATGGCAAAACCACACTGGTTGATGCTTTATTAAAGCAATCCTCAAATTTCAAGCTTAGTGTTGATGCGCCACAGGAATTGATAATGGATTCGAACGAACTCGAACGCGAACGGGGGATTACGATTTTTTCCAAAAACGCCGCGGTAAATTACGATGGTGTAAAAATTAATATAGTAGACACCCCCGGACATGCCGACTTTGGCGGAGAAGTCGAACGTATTATGCGGATGGTAGATGGGGTGCTTTTGCTTGTGGACGTGAAAGAGGGGCCGATGCCGCAGACGAAATTCGTTCTCCGAAAAGCCATACAGGCAGGACATAAAATTATCGTGATAATAAGTAAAATAGATAAGCCGGACGCCAGACCGGAATGGACTCTCGATGCCACTTACGATCTTTTTTTTGAACTCGGAGCAAACGAATCGCAAATGGAATTTCCCGTTGTTTATGCCGCGGCTTCCCAGGGAAAAGCCGGGTTCACTAAAGATTTGAATGAAATGCGCGCGATCGAACCGGTTTTTCAAGCCATCATAAAATATATTCCCGCGCCGCCGGTGGACGCCGCAAAACCGCTGCAGATGCTCACGGTGAATCTAACTTACGACAACTATAAAGGCAAAATAGCCGTTGGCCGTTTATATTCGGGAATTTTAAAGAAAGGGATGACGGTTGCGCACATTAATCGTTCTGGTAAAACACAAAAAGCGGTATTGAGCGCGGTTATGATTTTTGAAGGATTGAACCGCGTAGATGTTTCCGAAGCATTTGCTGGAGATATAGTCGCGGTTGCCGGAATTCCCGATATCACGATAGGCGAAACAATCGCCGACGCGGAAAATCCAATGGCTTTGCCGACGATTGAAATAGATGAGCCGACCATAAAGATGACCTTCGGGGTGAACACTTCCCCCTTTAGGGGCAGAGAGGGTAAATTTACCACCTCAAGAAATCTCAAAGAACGGCTTGAACATGAACTGGAAATAGATGTCGCGCTTTCTATAGCGCCGACGGAATTCGCCGATCGCTGGGTAGTATCCGGCCGAGGCGAATTGCACCTCGCGATATTGATAGAAAAAATGCGGCGCGAGGGTTATGAACTGGAAGTTTCCCGCCCGCAGGTCATTTTTAAGGAAAACGATGGAAAGAAAATGGAACCAATGGAACTTGTTTCCATAGAAGTTCCGGAATCGTATTCTGGCGCGGTGATAGAAATGCTGGGTAAGCGATTCGGTGTTATGAAAGATATGCGCGTGGATAAAAAGAACGTCTACATGGATTTCGCGATACCGACTCGCGGGTTGATAGGCATGCGCAACGAGTTTTTAACCGCGACGAAGGGGACCGGGGTCATGAACAGCATTTTTTTGGGATACGAAGAATATAAAGGAGAAATGAGTTCCATGAATCACGGATCGATTGTTGCTACGGAAGACGGAACGACGAATAACTACGGGCTTGTCACGGCGCAAGGGCGCGGTACTTTATTTTTGGGTCCGGGCGTATCCGTGTATAAAGGGATGGTCGTCGGCGAAAACGCAAAAGCCGGAGATATTATGGTGCATGTCTGCCGTACAAGGGAGCTTACTAATTTCCGTGCCAAAAACGAAGGGCTTGCCGACCAGCTTGAGACGCCGCTTAATCTCTCGCTTGAGGACGCGTTGGACTATATCGGCGACGACGAGCTCGTGGAAGTAACGCCGAAAAATGCAAGAATCAGAAAATTATTTCTTACAGAAAACGAACGAAGGAGAGCGCGCTCCGTGGAGCAAAAGTAAAAATCGGCGTGATGGTGCCGGTAATAACTACGAGATATTGTTTTTACCCCGTTCGGTCTTGGGACAAGTGGGGGAGTCACTGGCTCGTCTCGGTCAGAGGTCATTCGCTTAAAATTTTTGTTAGTGCATCGGTGATAGGTTTCAACTCAAGAAGCTCTTCTTCTTTTTTGTGCTGTATTGATGGTTTGTTGGTTGTTCTGGAAATATAAAGAGCACGCATCGGCAATTGGATATGCGGCTCGCCGAATATTTGATCCGTCAAAATAATTTCACGGCGCGATTCTGAGGTATGTATCGTACCATCGGGATCGAGCAATACAAAAGCTTCAAGCCAAGCCGCATTCACCCGACCTCCATGTTTTCGTGCAACCCCTTGCCAAAATTCCAATAGCGCTTTCGCTATTTCTTCTTTTGTTAGATCTTTTTCGGTCGTTCTTCCGAGCGCTGTTCTTTTTGGCGTATCCACCAAGCCTTCTCCTTCGACCCAGAAACCAGTATCATTTGTAAGAACTGGCATATCAGTTTTACCAAGATATGCTAGAGCTTTTATTTCCGCGTTTTCTGCCAAAGTTTTTCCAGTTTCCTCAGCTTCAATGCTTCCTAATCCCAAATCGCTCGGAGTATAAACTTCAAGATCTAAACCGGTATTTGCAAGTAGATTTTTAAATCTCTCAATCTTTCCTTGATTATGAGTTCCGAGAAGCACTTTCTTTTTCATGGTCTTATTTTAGCCCGTTTCGGTTAGAATCAATAAACAAACGGGAGGATATACCATGTTCTTTCTTTATACCTTTTGTATTCTCCGTTAAAAGCAGCAAGAAGCATTTTTTCCTCATTGTGAATTCTATATGGATAATAAAAAAAAGCAGCAACCACAACAGTCAATAATGCGATAAAATTGCCGGAAGCCAGACCCAG
>CAYHZS010000047.1:0-5655 GCA_964361185.1 uncultured Candidatus Saccharibacteria bacterium | reverse complement strand
ATACCGTAAACTACTTTTAGAAAACGCCGACCAAGCCGTCGCCGCACTCTTTAAGCAAACCGACCTTGAAACAAAACAAGTCATTTCTGATTTTGACAGCGATCTTTTACGTCTATGCGAGCTATCTCTCGGCAGTCGTATGAAAAAAATTAGCGATGCCGTTTTTGAAGTTGATGGCTACGAATTACCCATAGCGTTTCGGGAGCTTGAGGATAAGGAAAAAGGTAAAATTTCTCGTGCTCACAAAGACCACGAGGTTGTAAAAAAAATCATTGAGGAGGCACTCGCTATCCAAACCAAACCTGTGCCGTCGCTTATTTTTGAATTAGGAAAGCATGGTAAAAGAATTGCCCAGTTGGATAAGAGCAACGGCAAAGAGGGATTTATATTCTTATGGAAACTTAGAATTGCTGGCGTTGAGAACGAGGAGATTGTTATGCCCTTCGGCTTTCTTAAAACTGGCGAGACATACAAAAGCTTGGACCAAACCGCATCAGCCGAATTGCTCACAGTAGAGGCGCGAAGCAACAAAAAAACAATTGATTCGGTGCCAATAAAGAAAGAAATCCTCCTTGCGGAATGGCAGGAGTGGAAAAAGCCAGTGGTTGAAAAATATCAAAAACGCAATGAACGATTATTTGACCGCGAGACCGACCGCATCATCCGCTATTATGACGGGTACGCTTTGCGAGTTGAGGATAGAATGAAAAAGCTGGAAGAAGAAAAAGCTGAAGCTAATCGCAAGCGTGACAATTCCGCCGATCTGGAAGAGCGGCGTAAATTACAAAAGAGAGCGCGGGATATTGATATTGCGCTTGGTAAATTGCGTCTTGAACAATTAAAATTGAGGCAGGAAGCAGAATCGCTCAAGCAGAAAGAGCTTGAGGGGTTGGATAAAAAATTAGATCTCAAGATTGATGATGAACTAATGGCGGTAACGCATTTTGAGATTATTTAAATATGGCAAAGCACAACCAAAAACAGAAAAAACAGGATTTGGGAATTTTCTATACTCCGCCGGAAGTGGTCGGCTTTGTTTTTGACATTCTTAATATCTGGAAAGAAAAAGAAGACAAACAAACTGGTCGATGGGGGTCGAAAAAGCATTATCCTTCTGTAATTGACCCGGCTGTTGGCGAAGGTATATTTTTAAAAACAGCCGTAGAAACTGGATTTACAAAACCCGAATGGATCTTTGGTTTGGACACCGATGAAAATGTGGTAAGAAGCTGGAAGCAAATCAACCTCTTGAAAGAATTTGGTGGCAAAGAGAAAGATTTAGAGGCACATTTTTTTCATCAGAATGGTTTAGATAGAATCCACTGGGAGCAACATAAAGATAAATATAAATATAAGCTGAAAAAGGAAGATATCGATAATCAGCAATTCAACACTGTTGTAGGGAATCCCCCCTATGGAGGGTTGGGTGTATATGAAGAAATGAGGGCACTTTCTGAATCAGTACTGTCTGCTAAAAAGGTGCAAAAGATATACACTCAAAAGTTAGATACTCTATTTGGTGAACAAGAAGAGAAAGTGTCAAAAGTTACAACAACCGAACATGTAAAATTGCCGCTGTCTCAGATAAAAGTCTTTGGACTAAAAGAACTTTCTAAAAATTTAATAAATTTGGAAATATGGAAAGATAAAAAGTATCTACCCCAGAGAATTAACCACAACCTAATCATAAATGGAATAGAGATAAATTTAAAAGACATTTTAACACTAAAAGAAATAGAAAAATTAAAATCCTATCCTATTGAAATTTTATTTATTGAACGCTTTATTCAATTAGCTAAACCTAATGGTTGGATTGCGGCAATTATTCCCGATGGTATTTTAAGCAACTCCAACGCCCATTATGTTCGCGATTTTATCGCCACTAAAACAAAAGTAGAGGCGATTGTTTCACTTCCGCGAGAGACTTTCAAGCAAGCCGGCACGAGCGCCAAAACGAGTATTCTGTTCCTGAAAAAATTGCCGGAAAAAGAAAGACCCCCGCTTGATTATCCGGTGTTTCTTGCCTCGGTGGAGAAAATATCAAAAGATAATTTCCAGACAGTCGCAAAAAGTTATCAAAAATTCTATAATTAACCAATAAACACTATGGCAAACTCAAAATTCGTTCAAATAATCAAAGACCAAAACGGCCGTGAGGCAATTATGGTCCGAGTAGACAAGACGCTTAAAGAGTTAATGGAGGAAAAACCGGCAAGTAGATGGAGTGCAGAATATTGGCATCCAAAATATGTAGAAGTCATGGAAGCTCTAAAAGAAAATAAGTTTAAGCTTGGAACCATTGGACAGTTTGAAGACAAATTAACCTACGGAGCAATAGTAACAGGCAAACAAGATCATAGCGGCAAAGATGTGTATTTAGTAAATCAAGGGGATATAGATTACACGGGTTTGAATTTAGTTAGCTCAAAGCTTGTAAAAAAAGATTCCCCTTGGGTTATAGAACGAGCAAAATTAAAAAATGAATCCATCTTGTTTGCCCGCTCTGGAGTTGCGGGTGTTGGAAAAAACAGAATTACTATAGCGATTAAACCGCCAAATGCAGTGGTTGATAGCTTTGTTGATATATTGGATTTAAATAAAAAAATTAATCCTTTTTACGTTCTTATTTTCTGGAAATCCATATTTGGTTGGTTACAGGTTGAAAGATTTATTAATGGTGTCGGTACGTTGAATATTAGTTTTGACGAAGTGAGGGCAATACAGATTCCTCTTATTCCAGAAACAATTCAAACCCATATTGAATCTGAATACAAAAAAATGTCCGCGTATCACGATAAGGCAATGGGGGCAAAGAAAAAAAGTGATGAGGTCGCGTACAAGAAAAATATAGAAACCGCCGAGAAAATGCTTAAAGATTTAATTGCCCGCACTGAAGCTGTTATCCGCGCCGAGCAAAAAGATGTAATTTGATTTATGCCAACATCGCAATCCGAAAATTCGTATATTGCCAACGAAATCTTGCCTCTCTTGGCAAGCGGTTTCGGCTACCCATTCAATAATTCTGAACAGGTAAAAATAAATGATGTGCCTATTTTCCGTGCGAGCGGTGCGCGTTCCGGAGCTACCATAGACATTGTCTATTATTGGAATGGTGAGCCAGTCTTACTTATAGAGGCCAAGCGTGAACATAGATCGCATGAAGTCGCGCTCAATCAAGCATTAGATTATTTGCGCAATTTTCCGGTTAATCACAAAGAATTTGCACCATCTGGTATGCCACCGAAGTTTTTGGCGACAACAGTCGGCAGAGAAATAAAATTTTATAAGTGGGCAATTGATTATTCAAAACCTATTCCGGATTTTCTGACTGAACAAGTTGATATTTTGCCGTTTGCCAAACTTCTTGAATATTACGGTTTGAGTGAACAATACGAAGCCCGCGCGCTAGACACGAGAGGTTTCAAGGCAGATTTCTTTGATGAACTGGTGGCGATTTTCAAAACAGATGCTAAAGAGCAGAAAATTACAGCCGAGGTTATTAAAAAAGTATCTTTGCAAATTCTTAATTTTTTGGCATACGGCGATAAATTTGCCGGTCAGCCGCCATATACTGGTTTGACAATACAAGGACAAAAAGCGGTGCGTGATTTATTTGATCGCTTTGATCTCGTGGTTTCTCTTGGGGCGGACATTGCCCACGAATTTCGCCGCGCCATTCTCCGTTCTTTTCAGGGAGGTGGTTTTAATCAGTATCTTACCGAACAGTGCATAATTGCTTTTATGGTTGATTTGTCGGGCGGTTTTAGACCGGAAACGAGAGTCTTGGATTTTGAATGTGGAAGTGGCGGTTTTCTCGCCGCGGCTGTTGAGCGTGGAGTCAATTTGGAAAATATCCGTGGTGTGGATATAGAGGAATTGCCCTATATTGTCGCCAAAACTTATTTA
This sequence comes from uncultured Candidatus Saccharibacteria bacterium, assembly GCA_964361185.1. Classification (GTDB taxonomy): domain Bacteria; phylum Patescibacteriota; class Minisyncoccia; order Phycocordibacterales; family VMEP01; genus JBAZYZ01. The sequence goes on along the minus strand of CAYHZS010000047.1, from coordinate 1,749 downwards.
GCCTTGTATTTCAAAAAAACTGGCGAATGGATAGATGCTTTGCCGGTAAAAAAGGAGAACGGTTTGCTTGATCAAGGGAGTAATTGGGATGTGATAATTGGTAATCCGGCCGGGGGAAACAAATATGAGCACGGCGATTTGGTAAAAATCGGCAGACACCTTGATCGAGATTTAGACAGAAATGGCAAAAAAGATGATAACTTTTCTGAATATAATCTTTCCATTCAGCAGGCGATTACAAGCGCAAGTGTCGGTGGACAGATCTGTCTAATCATGCCAGAAGGATTTTTCTCTAATTCTCACGACGAATTTTTGCGTAAATATGTTGCAAAACATTGCAAAGTGTTAGCGATTGTTGGTTTGCCACGCGGTGTTTTCAAAAAAGGAACTTCAACGAAACGCCAAGGAGGTGGTGCACAAACAGCGTCAATGAAAATGTCTGTTTTTTGTGCGCAGAAGGTTAGAGAGCTAGACAATAGAAATCCCATCGGCAACGATGATTTTTCTGCACTTGATTATCCAGTATTTATGGCAAGCGTGAACGAGCCTGAATCAAAAAGCGGCGCGGTCTGTGAGTGGCTTGAACCGCAACTCGCGATTATCTATGACCAATGGCGCGAATGGAGCACTACGCATGAGTTAAAGACTATTCCACGGGTAGAAATAATGGGCGCGGAGCCAGAAAAAAAGATGCATTCGTTGCCCTTGTTTGATAAAAAAACTGCCAATACATTCAAAAAAACAAAGCCGCCAGCACACAAGTCAACGACGAAAATCAGTGACGATTTGAAAGATATTTTTTCGTAACTATTATCAATGGACCCAGAAATCGCACGGTTAATGGTAGAGCACGAAATCGACGAGGATGTCGCCGAGAAGGCGCAGGAGTTGATTGACGATGGTTTAGATGAGGAAGAGGCAGTTGAGGTCGCAGAAGAATTATGAAAACGATACAATTTCGTCTTCAATTTCAAACAAGCGAGATTAGCAAGTATGCAGAAGCATACGCCTTTAATGACGATGCTGATGCCCTCGTGGCAGGGGAAAAGATTCGAAATGGTCAATTTACGCGCGATAATTTGGGTGAGATTTTTGAGTGGAAGACAGGAGGACGAGGCAGATCCCGTCTCGCACAAAATAGCGACGCAGAAATTTCAGACGCTCTTCATCGCGCCATTGATGCAGAAACAGATAGAGTAGCTATAGCTGTTCTTTTAGGTCTCCGGGGAGTACACATACCAGTTGCCTCTGCAATTCTAACCGCAATATTTCCTGAAAGATTTACCATTATCGATTTTCGAGCGCTAGAAGCATTAGGTATACAGAAGCCATTGATTACTCTAGATTTTTATTTGCAGTATCTAAATGAATGCCGACAGTTAGCTCTCCAGACTAAAGTTTCCTTACGAACTCTTGATAGAGCCCTATGGCAATGGTCCAAAGAGAAATCAAGACAGATATAATACAGACACGTTGCTATGAACTACTTTATCTTAATTATCGTCGCTCTTGCCGGAATCGCACTCGGAATGTATTTTGCGCGGCGAAACACAAACACTGGATTTATCGCCAAGCAAATGGGGCAGAAAGCCGAGAACAAACAAAAGATTCTCGCGTTCGTGCAGGAGCACGGAAAAATCCAGAACAATGATGTGGAAAAACTGGCAGGAGTATCAAACGCAACTGCCGAGCGGTATTTGGATGAACTAGAAAAGGAAGGAAAACTAACCCAGCACGGCACTATCGGCC
>CAYHZS010000046.1:0-5665 GCA_964361185.1 uncultured Candidatus Saccharibacteria bacterium | reverse complement strand
AAATCACGGCTGACACGGCGATTCCGTGCGGGGTTTCCTGCTCATATAAAAAGCCTGAAACACTAGTGTTTCAGGCTTTTTTAGGGATTATCCCCATTACCACGGTTGCGCCAGCTACAGACACTGGTATACTGGAATCAGGTAGTGGTTAATTTCAAATTCGGTTCGTCCTCCGTGGCGTACACGGCATTAAACCAAATTCGAAATTGACTTCACAATTGTTCATTCACAAACGAGGGCGCTCCAGAACCGCTCTCAAACAAACCACACGCTGGCGCTCGCCAGCAGACTCCTTAGGAGAATAGGGACCTTGAGCTTGCTCGGTCCCTTTTCTTTTTGTCTGATATTTACACCCCAGCATCAGAGGCCGTACGAGCTCGGGCTTCGCCCTGCAAGGTAAGCGCCTATTCGGCGCACGCCCTCGCCCTGGGTTGATGCGGGGTTAATATTTGCAATCCATAATTTGCCTACCAAAAACCGTAGGAAAATTATGGGCAAATATTAAAGCGTTTCCAAAATAAGTTTTTCCAAGCCCACGGAAAAGTCCCCGATGCCTCGGTGGCTATCGTGATAGAGAGATATCAGCCGTGAAGAAAACTTATTTAATTCCTCTTTTGAATAATTGTCCGAAAATACTTTCGCTTTGGTAAGCACAAACGGCTTAAGCCCGGTACTTTCTGCTGTCGGCTGTTTAGCACCTTTTACTAAGCCCATATTTTTGACTGTCCAAAATATAGTGCCGTGAATTTCCTCCGGCTCGGAACCGTTCTCAATGGCCTTTATGTAGAGCGTCCAAGCCCTCTTTTTCTCCCTCCCCCCCACCGCGTCGGCCAGTGAAAATATGTTAAACGCCGGCTTAACTGCTTTTTCTTTCGAAGTAAATTCTTGTATTTTCTCGGCGCTTTTTTGAACCAAGGTAAGGTCGCCCTTTCCGAGAGTCCTTTCGTTCACTATAAAAACATTATCCGACTCCGACAGAATTTTCAGTTTTTTTACCAAAACTTCTTTTACCTCTTTATTTTCAAAAAGTCCGTCCAAGACAACAACGCATTTCTGTTCAAAAAGACCCTGCCCCTCCGCAAGTTCGTCCAGATTGTAATTTAAAAATGTATCCGAGCCTACTTTTACCAGAGTCGTATTTGGCTTTTTACCAAGAAAAAAACGGACCAATTCGTCGAGCTTTTTTCCCCGCTTCGCAAAATCATCACCGTGCAGTATGTAAAGCATAATCGTAAAACGTAAAACCTATAACTTGTAACCTGGTAATTCAGGGCCAGTATTTTAATACTTGAGTTCTACGTTATAAGTTATAAGTTATAAGTTATAAGTGAGCTACAACCATCTTCTGATCTCAGATTTATACTGCCTGTAAACTTCACCGAATTTGTCCTCAAGCGCCTGTTCTTCTTTTTTAAGCGTGGTAAAGCGGATGAAAATAAAAGCAATTATGGCGGCAATTATTATGGGAAGTGAGTTGGCCAAAAAACCAAAACCGATGATCAAAAGGAAAAGTCCGAGATATGTCGGATTGCGTGTATACCCGTATGCTCCGGTTTTGAAAACTTCAACTGAGGCAGACAAGGCCATGTCACGCACAAGCTTGCGCGCGCTAGCTGCCGCCCAAAAAATTATTCCCGTAGCTAAAAGAATCAGGGCAAGGCCGACGTTTACTACGCTTGGGTCCGAAGTTACCTCTGTCGGATAAAAAAAGTGGAATAATCCGCCGAAAAAAATGGCCGCCAGATAAATCAGCGTCCCAAAGGACATTATGGTGTTTACGTTGCTTTTAGGCCTGTTTTCTTCCGTTCGCGGTTCGTTCATAGGGTTAGTTTAGCATAATATAATATGCGGAACATTGTCGGTAATCGCTCTTGAAAAAAGCTGTGTTTGTTGTATCTTTTTATTATATGATATCGATGCCCAAAAACCTTAAGCGCGTCCTCTCCGCAAGGGAGCTCGAGCAGGAAAATACCTGCCGAGCGAGCCTTTTTGGCAAGCCTGAAAGCGAGTACGGCCCTGAATACAAAAAAGATTTGTTCGCCCAATACAAACTATTTGCTGAAAGTGTGAATTACACGAGCGAGCTCAAACTTAAGCTCAATTCCTATTTTCTGACGGTAAATACTGCGCTTATCACCGCGACTGGAATAAGTTTTTCCAAACAATTGAATTCAAGCGTCTGGCATCTACTGCTTCCATTGGCCGGATTTTTTATTTCCTTAATTTGGTGGGGTGTTACTTATTCCTACAAACAGCGTAACATCGTAAAACTTAGGATTCTCCACTGCATTGAAGAGCAGATGCCCGTCTCTCTCTATTCCACCGAGTGGAAGCTCATGAACGAGAATCATTCCGGATTTCTGAAAAAGTTTTTCTTTACTTTGGATCTTTTCATTCCATTTGTGTTTTTGGTTTCCTATCTGTCTTTTATTTTTTTGAATTAAATCAGGAAGTTGACTAATTTTTTAAAAAGGGCAGATTATATCTAGGCTTTAGTAAAATCGACAACCTATGGGAGATTGCCATGCCGGAAGTAACCAAACGGGCATGCGGTTCCTGTACCGCATGCTGCAAATCACTAGAAGTAACCGAGTTAAACAAGCCCGCGGGAAAATGGTGCGCGCACTGCAAGATAGGTAATGGTTGCAATATCTATTTTGCTCGGCCAGATTCGTGCATAGAATTTCGATGCCAATGGCTGAACGGATTGGGAGACAAAAAAGACCGGCCGGACCGCGCGAAATTAATCCTCGACCATGTTGACAGCGAATTACTCGGAGAAATGTTACAGATATGGGAAGTGAGTGAAGGAGCTCTTGGTAACCGCTCCATCAAGGAAAACACCGCCCGCGTTCTTGGAAGCGGAGTATGGGTCGCCCATATCCCGCTTCGCGGACAAAGAAGATTACTCGTGCCCAAAGGAAAAACAGTAACCGAAGAGATACTCGATTCAATAAGAGAGGAAGGAATAAAATTAGCCGAGCTTGAACCCTGACGCGTGCGTCAGGGTTTTGTTTTTGTTTTATTTCTTATACAAAAACATCTCAATCCTTGGTTCTCCGTCTCCAAAATAGTTTTCTTTTCTTTCTCCTTCCACAAATCCCAGCGATTTATACAGATTAACGGAAGCAACATTATCTGGGTGTGTAACCAAATAAATCATCTTTTCTTTCTTTAATTCATCAAGAATCGTATTCATCACCATTCTGGCAAAACCCTTACCCCTAAACGGGGGCTTAATAAGCAAACCGCTTACGTAAGCGCAGTCATTTGGTTTTTTCTCGTACGAAACCAGCCCTACGGGAATTTCTTTTTCTTTTATTATATAAATGATATTGTCCTTAAACTCAGTTAGCCATTCTTCTTCTGTGGTCATCGGAGAGTACGTTTTATCATTACCTGTGCTAAGTTCAATCTCCAATAAAACCGGAATGTCTTTTGTTGTTGCTCGTTCCAGTTTCATTTTTATTTTTGTTCTCCTAATAAATCAAACAGTCTTTGTTTCAAAAGTTTATACCTCAATTCTGCCTGTGTTCTTTTGCCGTGTTTATTGTATAGAACCTCCTCTTTCGTCTGATATTTATATATTTTAAAATCCCTATCATCCTTGAACTGAGACCTGCTAAAATCATGCTGTGACCCATCTGGTAATTCGTTCCAAATATGAAAGTTCTCTTTATCATAGATTAATTTCCCACCAAACATATCAAAAATTATTACGGCAGTAACCGCACACTGACCAAGCGCTTTATTGCTTTCAGACCATTTGTCTCTATCGTCGGGATATGTAGAGCCCTTTGACCAAGCAAGACTAAATGCTTTTTCGATTTCCTCAATCCTGTTGTCGCTCAACAATTTTGTCGGCTGATGAAAATTTTTCATAATCGTTGAACACTTATTTTGGTGGCTAGCACTACTTCAACTCTCCCCAATTGTCTCCCACGGAAACACTTACGGTAATTGGCACGCCTGCCGGATTTTTATCTTTACCCTTCATCACCGACTCCATGGCTTCCTGAATAACCTCCGATGCTTCTTTTTCGCTCCCCTCTTTTACCTCATACACGAGCTCATCGTGAACCTGCAGAATAAGAAAAGCCTTATCCGAAAGTCCTTTTGCGCGGAGCGCGTCGTCCGCTTTTTTTATGGCAATCTTTATTATGTCCGCGGCTGTGCCTTGTATTGGGGCATTCACCGCCATGCGCTCCGCAGCCGCACGAATAAACTGGATGGGAGACTTAATAGCTGAAAAATAACGCCTCCGCCCGAAAATTGTTTCAGTATAGCCATTTTTAACCGCAAATTTTTTTATATTTTCCAGAAACTCCGCTATGGTCGGAAATTTGGCGAAATAATTTTGATAGAATTCTTCGGCTTCACTTCGCGTAGTGCCGAGCGCATCTTTGAGCGCGTTTATGCCCATACCATAAATGATGCCGAAATTAATCGCCTTGGACCGATAACGCATTTCTTTAGTGACTTTATCTTCGGGCAAATCGAAGAGATACGAAGCGGTAGAGGTATGAATGTCTTTGCCTTCTTTGAAAATTTTTATGAAGTGTTCGTCACCCGACATTATGGCCGCCACGCGGAGTTCAATCTGCGAGTAATCAAGCGCCAGAAGTTTATACCCTTTGTCGGAGATAAATGCGCGCCTGATATTTTTCCCAAGCTCGCTTCTTATCGGAATATTCTGCACATTCGGATTAGATGAAGAAAATCTGCCTGTAGTTGTGCCCGACTGTATGAAATCAGCATGCAAACGGTCTTTACCATCAAGAAGCGGAGGTATGGCATCAATATAAGTAGAGAGAAGCTTCTGAAGTTCCCTATGGTTCAAAATTTCCTCTATTATCGGATGCGCGCCCTTCAATTTATCCAATTCTGAAGCGCGGGTGGAACGGGCTCCGCCTTCGGTTTTTTTGAGCCCCTTCACGGTCAAATTTAATTTATCAAACAAAATTTCTCCCAATTGCTTGGGTGAATTAATATTAAATTCACCACCGGCACTAGCCCATATTTTTGCTTCTATTTTTGAAAGTTCCTTGTGATAATCGGCGGACAGTTTCGCCAAATATTTTCGGTCAATAAGCACTCCGTGTTCCTCCATTTTTTTCACAATCGGCACAATCGGCAATTCTATGTCTTCGTAAATTTTTTCCAGTTTTTTCTGTTTTAGTTCAGCCAGAAGTTTTTCGCGGGCTTCGGAAAAAGTTTTCACGCCCGTATGAGCGAATATATCTTCCTTATTCGGATTGGTAGTTTCCGAAGTGCAGAGCCAAAGCGCAATACCGACTTTTTCAATTTCGTCATCGGGAATTTCCTCCGCCTTTTCTTCTTTTTTCTCAACCTCGGCCAAATCACTAAAAAGTGTCGCCCTGAAACGCTCATACAGACTCCTGAATTCAAGTAGGGCTATAATTTTCTCCACCTTGTCGTGCTCTACGCCCTCACGCCATTGTTTAGCGGGCAATTTGAAATCAATCGGCGCGTCTTTTCGTATTTCCGCGAGCGTCTTTGAAAATTCCGCCTCTTCTTCTCCTTCTTCCAAAAGTTTCACTATCCTCTCGGTAAGTCCCGCTTTAAGAAACGCGCTTCTATCTTTTTTCATTTTTTTATAAATATCATCTATTCCGCCGAATTTTTGTATGAGAGTGGTAGCAGT
>CAYHZS010000045.1:0-5939 GCA_964361185.1 uncultured Candidatus Saccharibacteria bacterium | reverse complement strand
GGGATTACGCCCGGACTTGCTGTTATTTTGGTCGGGGACGACAGAGCTTCCCGCCTCTATGTTTCCCTGAAGGAGAAAAAGGCGCGCGAGATTGGCTTTTATTTTGAAAAACATCTTTTTCCTGCTGGTACTAAAACGGAAGAAATAATCAATCTTATAAAATCGTTTAATGACCGTTCCGACATACACGGAATTTTGGTTCAGTTACCTTTGCCCGCGCACGTTGATGCTAGTACTGTTATTGCAAACATTTCTACCTCAAAAGACGCGGATGGGTTTCATGAAGAAACAATCAAAAAATTTTTAGGCGGAGACGAAAAATCAATGCCGGTTTTTCCGCAGGCTATTGTGGAAATGATTAAAGAAAGTGGTGTTTCATTTGTAAATAAAAAAGCTGTGCTTGTTGTTAATTCTGTTTTGTTTGGAAGCGTGCTTAAAAAAGTATTAGAAAAATATGGACTTGTTGTTCGTGTCGTCCAATCCGCGGAAATAACAAAAGATACAAATTTATTGAAAGAAGCAGATGTTGTTGTGACAACAATCGGAAAGAATGGGATTATAACAGGGGATATGGTCAAACAAGGCAGTTTGATAATTGACGGCGGAACCAGCGGGCTTGAAGGAAAAACTGTTGGCGATATAGATGTGCAAAGTATGGAAAATCTGGATGTCATTTTGACCCCCGTCCCGGGTGGAGTTGGTCCAATTACGGTGGCTTGTTTACTTAGAAATGTTGTCCGACTTACCGGTATAGCTCTATGATATTATGTGATTTATGATTGGTATTTTTGATTCCGGCTCAGGAGGGCTCACGGTTTTGCGGGAAATAAAAAAGCTTCTGCCAAAAGCCGACATTGTTTGTTTTGGTGATTTTAGAAATGCGCCTTACGGAAATAAAACAGCCGAAGAACTTGGTGTGCTTACCGTACTAGGAATACAAAGGTTGCTTTCTTTAGGTGTTACCCAGATTGTAACCGCTTGCAACAGCGTATCCGCGAGCATACTGAAGCCCATGTTTGATTTTCCCGACATTAAGCAGACGGAAATTATTGAAATGGTCGGGCCGACTACCCGCGCTCTTGGTGGACGCAAGGACGCAAGAATACTTCTTGTCGCGACGGAAGCTACGGTGCGAAGCGGAATTTATCAGGATAGTTTTCGTGATGCCGGTATATATATTGATGCATTGCCATTACCTCATTTGGCGGGAGCGATAGAAGAGGGGACTTCCGTGCCGGGAATGAAAGGTATGGTCAGGAATTCTTTGGAAAATATAATCAAAGATTACGATGTTCTTATTTTGGGATGCACGCACTATCCTCTGATAAGAGAAATTTTTGATGATATAGTGGGTGATGTCAAAATTTTTGACCCGGCGGAATCGGTGGCGAAAGAGGTGAAAGAGCGTTTTGAGGGCAAAGGCGAAGGCAAATTAAAGTTTGTCATTTCTCGCGACTCAAAGTTCTTCCGCGACAAAGTATCGGAACTTTTTGGTGATATGGCGACTATTGAGATTTTGAAATAAAGATTATGGATTACAAAAATTATTTTAAAAATAAAAAAATAACCGTAATGGGGTTAGGACTTTTAGGTCGTGGGGTGGGTGACACTGCCTTTTTAGCGAAGTGCGGGGCAAAGCTAACAGTGACAGACCTTAAAACAGAGGAGCAATTAAAGGAATCTCTCTATAAATTAAGAAAATATAAAAATATAAAATTTGTTTTGGGGGAACATCGTCTGGAAGATTTCAGAAATTGCGATATGGTTTTGAAGGCCGCCGGTGTGCCGCTTAATTCACCGTATATAAAAAAAGCGCGGAAGAACAAAATTCCGGTTGAGATGAGCTCGTCTCTTTTTATGAGATTGGCGGGGATGCCGATAATAGGAATAACGGGCACACGCGGTAAATCTACAGTCGCTTATCTTATAAATCACATACTTAAATTAGCCGGCAAAAGAGTTCTTCTTGGGGGCAATGTCTTAGGAGTATCAACGCTTTCTTTTCTGCCGAAAGCCAAACAATATGATTACGCTGTCTTGGAACTTGATTCGTGGCAACTTCAGGGATTTGGCGATTCAAGAATAAGTCCACATATTTCAGTATTTACGACCTTTATGGATGACCATCTTAATTACTATAAGGGAGACCGTAAAAAATATTTTGCCGACAAATCTAATATTTTTAAATATCAAAAGAAGGACGATTTACTTATTGTCGGCAATCAGGCATATCCGTTTATAAAAAAGTATGGCGGAAAAATAAAAAGTAAATTAGTTGTTGCAAAAGAATCTTTGCCCAAGGGCTGGAAAATAAATTTGCCGGGGAAACACAATGAATACAACGCCAGATTTGCGGTTGAAGTCGCGCGCTCGCTTTGGATTCCCGACACCGTAATTAAAAAGGCGCTAACTACATTTTCTCCTGTGCCCGGTCGGCTTGAATTAATCCGCGAGATTAAGGGGATAAAAATTTATAATGACAATAATTCTACTACACCGGATGCTACGATAGCAGGACTGCGTGCTTTTGGTCTAGGTAAGCAAAAGAAAATAATTCTTATTATGGGAGGCGACGAGAAAAATCTTGATATGTCTTTGCTTATTAAAGAAATTCCGAAGTATTGTTCAAAAGTTGTTCTTTTTAAAGAGAGGGGTACAGAAAGAATAAAAAAGGAGGTGTTTTCTCTAGAAAAGAAAGAGGTTCAGGTGTATGAAGAGGAAGGCCTTGATGCTTGTGTAGGACGGGCATTTTCTGTTGCTCACTCTGGAGAGAGTATCCTTTACAGCCCCGCCTTTTCTTCATTCGGAAAATATTTCAAAAACGAATATGATAGAGGTGGCCAATTTGTCGAGTTAATTAAGAAACTTAAATAATGGAAGAAAAAATTAAAAACCGTGTTAAACAGGCAATTCAGGAAAAAGTGTTTCCAGGTTGTGTTGTTGGTGCTGTCTTTCAGAATGGAAGCAGGCTTGTTTTTCCATTCGGTCATTTTACGTATGAAAATAATTCGTCACAGGTATCTAATGACACCGTATATGATGTAGCTTCAGTAACAAAGATGATACCAACCTCATCCCTGTTGCTATCCTTGATTGATCAAGGGAAAGTAAGCCTTGGTGATAAAGTTCAGGATTATTTGTCGGAATTCGGTAATTCTCCTGGCAAAGAATCGGTTTTACTTAAACATTTACTGACGTATACCTTAGATATTGATGTTCCCTCAACAACATCGCTAAAGAATGAACCGGCACAAAAAATCATAGATACAATGATCAAAGCTCCTTTAAAATCGAAACCTGGCGATAAATTTATTTATACTAATTCTACGGCCCTAATAACAGGATTAGTTGTGACTAGAATTTCTGGGCTTACATTAGATATATTTGCTGACCAGTGTTTTTTTAAGCCACTATCGATGGCCAAAACCACTTTTCACCCAAAGTTTCTTGGTAAATCTAATGTTGCTCCGACTGAAATTGATAACTGGCGCGGAAGAATGATTCAAGGAGAAGTTCATGACGAAGGTTCTTACGTCTTACAGAAAGACGGATATTATTTAGGTGCAGCTGGCGTTTTCTCGACAGCCAACGATTTGTTGAACTTCATGGAAATGCTTTTGAATAATGGGGTGTATAAGGGTAATCGTTATTTTTCTGAAAATATAGTACGAGAGATGCACACTAATCAGTTAATAAATACCCAAGAAGAAGTCGGTTTGGGATGGGATTTGAATAGCAAACATAAAATGGGTGACTTGAGCAGTAATCAGGTTTTTGGCCACAGTGGCTTCACGGGTTCTATGGTTATTTGTGACCCGATATTGGGTGTTTCTGTTGTTATCTTGTCTAATAGAACATTTCCTAAAAGACCAGTAACAGGAGATGCCATTAATTCATTTCGCCACGACATTGCTGATATTGTATTTGGCTCACTATGAACGAAATTAATTTAGAAAAAATCAAAAATGTTCACTTTGTCGGTATTGGCGGAATTGGCGTTTCTGCTATTGCACGGATGATGCTTGCGCAGGGGAAAAAAGTTTCTGGCTCTGATATTTCAGAATCGCGGATTACCAAAGAGCTTACTGAATTGGGTGCGCATATTTCTGTTGGGCATAAGGCGGAAAATATTCCGACAAATACCGACTTGATGATCTACACCATAGCGGTCTCTCCTAATAATCCCGAGTATGAAGAAGCTACTCGCCGGAATATTACAGCAATTTCATATCCTGAATTTCTGGGAATAATTTCCGAAAATATGTTTACGATTGCCGTTTCCGGGACTCACGGCAAGACTACAACCACGGCTATGATTTCAGATGTGCTTTGGAACGAAGGAATTAATCCGACGGTAATTGTGGGTAGTTTATTAAAAAACGGTGGTTCTAATTTTATTGCTGGTGATTCTCCGGCGCATATTTTGGGTGAAGAATACGACAAAGGGGTGCTGATTGTGGAGGCCTGTGAATACAGGAGGTCGTTTATAAACTTAACCCCCCGTATTTTAATTATCACCAACATTGATAATGACCACCTCGATTATTACAGGGATATGGAGGATATAATCTCGGCATTTAACGAGGTCGCGCTTAAGGTTCCGGAAAATGGTTTTGTTGTAGGGAATACCCAAAATTCTTACGTAAAAAGGGCCCTAAAGGGGGTAAAAGCCGTTATTGTAGATTACTCAAGATACGACGCTTCAGGCCTCAATTTGGGGGTTCCAGGGGCTCATAATAGGGAGAATGCCAAGGCTGTTTTGGCTTTGGTTTCAGTGCTTAGATCCGACCCGGCTAAAGCCGAAGAAGCGCTCGAGAATTTCTCGGGAACTTGGCGGAGATTTGAGTATAAAGGTAAGACAAAGAACGGAGTGGAAATTTACGACGATTATGCCCATCATCCAACGGAAGTAAAAGCGACGCTTGCCGGCGCGCGCGAAAAGTTTCCGGACAAAAAAATTATCGTGGTGTTCCAGCCACACCTGTATTCGCGCACCAAATTATTGATTGATGACTTCGCGCGCGCCTTTGAAGACGCTGACCAAGTGATACTTGCTCCAATCTACGCCGCCCGCGAAGCATTTGACCCGAGTATCACAAGCAACATGCTCGCCGAAAAAATTGGAGGAAAGGCAGTTTCGTTTTCCGATTTTACCGGCATTCTGAATTTCCTGAGTGCTAATTTAGAAGAAGGTAATGTCTTAATTACCATGGGCGCGGGGGATGTTTACAAAGTAGGGGAGTCCTTAATCTCAAATTAAACTATTCTAGTATTCTCAAGAATACTAGAATAGTTTATAGAAGAGTGATATTATAGAATTATGAATTGGAAAAATACTGAAAGAATAATAAAGGGCGCGGCAAACCACAGGCGGCTTCAGATTATTGATTTACTGCAAAGGAAGCCGGAACTTTCGGTTGAGGAAATATCCGATGTTTTTAAGATAAACTTCAAAACTGCCTCAGACCATATTCGCCGGTTGGCAATTGCCGGATTGGTTATGAAAAGACACGAGGGTAATTTTGTCCGCCACAAACTGACCCCACGCGGATTATCTATTCTCAAATTCTTGAGAATACTAGAATAGTTTATTGGATACTTTTTTATGCCGACTCTATACATAATTGCCACTCCTATCGGAAATCTGGAAGACATCACTTTTCGGGCTATTCGCATTTTGAAAGAAGTTGATTTGGTACTTTGCGAGGATACGCGAATTTCAAAACGATTGTTAAATCGTTTTGAAATTAAAAATAAACAACTAACAACTTACAATGAACAAAAAAGCGGAGTTAATGCGAAGAAAGCTATTAATTTTTTGGAAGAAGGGAAAAATATTGCGCTAGTGACAGATGCGGGGACGCCGGGGATTTCTGATCCGGGCGCGGGGGGGGGGGGGGGGCGGCCGGGCGGGGGGGCGGGGGCGGGGGGGCGGGTGG
>CAYHZS010000044.1:0-5941 GCA_964361185.1 uncultured Candidatus Saccharibacteria bacterium | reverse complement strand
TTTCGTGAAGCTCAAACGGCTTGGCGTCGTTTATTGAAAAACTTCGCTTGTCTTCAACTTTGAAATTAAGAAAATCTTTCCCGTGCTGGTCGTCGCCATTAACAATTATTGAACGCGGTCTTTTCCATGAACGCTCAACCTCTTTAGCGATGGAGAGTTTGGCCTGTTTGTATTTTTCAAACGAACCGTGCGATTCGATGTGTTCGGGCGAAAGATTTGTAAAAATCAGAGCGTTCAAAGACAGGAATAAATTACGGAATTGTTTGGCTCCTTCTGATGTTGTTTCAACCAAAGCATAATCGCATTTTGCCTTTACCGCCTGCCTTAAAATTTTTTGCACAAAAAATCTTCCCGGCATGGTCATTTTGAAAAGATTTCTTTCTTCCTCTTTCCCGACCTTGAAGCGGAGAGTGGAAATGATAGCGGTGGAATATCCTGCTTCTTCCAAGATGGTGTTAATCAGCTCGACGGTGGAGGTCTTTCCTTTGGTGCCTGTTATAGCCACGACCTTAATTTTCCGTCCCGGCAGACGGTATATAAAAGCGCCGAAGAGGGCCAGCAGAAAATGATAAGTCGGCTGAAAAAACCGATAAATTTGTTTCGGTATGAATTTTTCTATAAACCTTAAAACTTTTTCCAGCATTTGTCTCAATAATACAGGATAGGAAGAGTTATTGACAAACAAGAGCAGGAGAAGTATTACATAGGGGCAGTTCTTTCAACGCCGCAATAGCGCGGCATAGTACAGGAGAGATTTGACATGACAAGCACCGAAACGGCAGTTGTAGCTAACCCTAAGGAATCTCAAGTTCACCCCCTGGCGGCAGATATGCGCTACATATCAAGCTGGGAAAAATGGAAAGAGCTTTGGTTGGCGTCCACTCATGCCGAAATCAAGCACAGCCTGCTCCACTTTGGCTGGGCGACTGGCGGAGGAACCGAGAAGGTTTGCCTGTATCTGGATTTAGCCGACGGGTACATGGACCAGGACAACTTCGGGTTGCCCGAGGAGAAAACCCGGAGCTGGCAGTTTAACAAGTGCGATATGGATACCCCTCTGGGCCGGTTTGAATACGCAAGCCAACTTAGGAGGGCTGTTTCAATCAAGGCGTTTCAGGTTCTCTGTCAGAAGTTTTTCAAGAATACCAGCACAGAATCGCGTCAACGTGACCAGCCCAGCTGGCTTCACTGGCTGAAAGAGGACGTAGTCCTCGAAAAAGTACTGTGGTTTTTGCGGACGGAAGGTAGCCCGGGCGATTTGAGTCTTAGGAACATCCCGCGCCACTTTGACGATTGCGACAATCACCAGCGGGTCTTGCGTGAATTTGCATTCGGAATTTCAATGCTGGCCCTTGGTCTGACCTGCCTGAAGATCGGCGATAAGGATTGCTATTTCCGCGACGGCACCGTTGAAGGGAAGCTTCGGAAACGGCATCCGGAAATTGTGGAATTGCTTAACGGTCTTGGCGGACTCAACCTTCTCCTTGATGAGCGTAAGAACTCGCAAAGAGAACTAAGCGAAGCGGGGCTTGCTAAACTCAGGGAGATAGCGCTTCGCGAACGGTGGATTCACTCGCCGCAACATGAGAAACGCAAGCCGGTGAGCATAGAGGAGGCGTCGTATGCTGGCTCTAAGGCGGCTCAGACCTATCTGCTTCTTCAGGTTAACAACAAGGTGCAGGAGAAGCTGGAGGAAATTGCCCGTCAGAAATATTTGGCCGAGGAAGCCCAGCGCAAGATCAAAGAACTTTCCGCCTGAAAGGAATGGTGGGACAAAACCGCGGCACGCATCACGCCGCGGTTTTTTATTTTCCGTTACTCAGAAGTTTAAGCGCTTCTTTCACCCTCTTGCCGGTGCCGGAAATTTCGCGGGCTACCTTTTTAAGCGCTTCGCGCGCTTCTCCTTGGGAATAGCCGAGGGATTGGAGCGCCTCTATGGCATCAGACTCCTCTCTAAGCTCTGGAGCGCCTGTGTCGGTCCATTTACCAAGTTTGTCGCGGAGCTCCAGGATTATTTTTTCGGCGGTTTTTCTGCCTATTCCCGAAACTTTCGTCAGGTACGAACTGTCGCCCGAAGATACCGCCCTTTTTATGTTTTCCACGGGAGCAATGGACATTATGCCGAGTGCCGAGCGGGGACCGATGCCCGAGATGCCTATCAGGAGTTCAAAAAATTCCAGTTCCGCTTTTTCAACAAATCCGTACAAATCCATGGCATCTTCGCGGACGGCCAAGTGCGTCCATAGGCTAACCTCGTCTTTTTTCTTCGCGACTAACCTGAGCGTTTCCATGGAAAGATAGACTTTATATCCCACGCCTCCCACATCCAAAACAGCGTAACGTTCGCCCGTGAACACGACTTTTCCAGTTAGCTTTGCAATCATAGTTTCATTATATATCAGGAAGTACGGAACATGTAGCCTATAACATGTAACGGTAAAATACCGCGGTACCTTGTATATTTGCCTTTTTGTGGCGCATTTGTTAGTCTTTTCGCATCAGTTTGAATTTAAGTATTTATAGCATTCACTAAAAGCTAACACCTATAAGCTAAAAGCTAGTTACATATGGCATTAACCAAATCAGCCCGCAAAGCAATAAGAGTTTCCGCCCGACGCAAGGTGCACAATGACCGCAGGCAGAGAGAAATGAAGGACACCGTCAAGGAAGTCCGGAAGCTTATCGCTCTCGGGAAGAAGGTCGAAGCGGAAAAACTCCTTTCTTCTGCCTACAAGGCGCTCGACAAGGCGGCCAAGCGCGGGGTTATAAAGAAAAACACCGCTTCCCGCAAAAAGTCCCGCATGGCGAAAGCGCTTAAAAAAATAAGCAACAAATAACCTGTAAACTATAAAAAAATATCGAATTGCCAAAAAATCCGCTTCTGGCGGATTTTTTGATAGAATACGCAGATGCAAGACGTTGTACCTAAAGAAGCGGAAGAGAAAATAAAAAACGGCGCGCGGGTGATTGACGTGCGGACCAAGGAAGAATATTCGGCAGGGCATATTGGGGGAAGCGTGAACATTAATGTTTCCGAGCAGTCTTTTACTGAAGAGATAATGAAATTGTCCAAAGACAGCGAATACGTAGTTTATTGCCAAAGCGGAGGACGCTCAAGCACGGCGCAAAAAATAATGTCGGGTCTAGGCTTCAAAAATGTTTACAATTTATCAGGAGGCATCACGGAGTGGAAAAGAGAAGAAATGCCGACGGAGAAATAAATTCAAACTTCATTTCCATGTCTTTAAACCGAAAATACATACTTGAATTTGCGGTTTTCATCTGCGGTGCAGTTGTGATGATTTTTGAACTGGTCGGGTCGCGAGTAATCAGTCCTTACGTAGGTACCTCCATTTACGCCTGGACTGGTTTGATTGGGGTAATACTGGCCAGTTTGAGTGTCGGATATTATGTCGGCGGTTATTTGGCGGACAGAAAACCGAATATAATCCCCCTCTCTTTGATTATCCTTTTTTCCTCCTTGGCCATAGTTTTTTCTGCTTTTGCAAAGGATATTGTTTCAGTAATTATTTCAAATTCTAATCTTGCTCTGGAGATTAAATCCTTGATGATTTCGCTTATGCTTTTTGCACCCGCCAGCTTTCTTTTGGGTATGGTTTCCCCTTACGCTGTAAGGCTCAGAATGAATGATATTGCCAGGGCGGGAAGAACAGCAGGCAACCTTTACGCCATATCCACGGCAGGCAGTATTTTTGGCACGTTCTTGGCTGGTTTTTATATAATCCCAAACTTTGGTTCGACTAATTCTCTAATAATTATATCCGTCATCCTTTTTTTTCTGGCAGTCTTACTGCTTTGGGGAAGGAAAACTAATGGGCCGGTCGTAGCGGTGACTTTTTTGTTGCTTGCTTTCATAGGCCTAACGTATGCTGTTTCGATAATGGAAAAAGAAGTTCTGGTCGCGGATGTCGATACGGAATATAACCGTATTTGGGTTTTTGACTCGGGTGACTCTGCGACGCAAAAACCGATATTGGTTCTTGTGACTGACCCATACGGCACTCAGGCGGCGGTGTTTACTGACGGCACTGATGACTTGGTATTTGATTACACAAAATTTTACAGAATATTTAGTCATTTTGTGCCGAACCCCGCGGAAGCTCTAATGATAGGCGGTTCCGCCTACACTTATCCTAGGGATTTCATAAAACATTATCCGAATGCAAAGATGGACGTGGTTGAAATTGATCCCGGTGTTACTGAAATCGCCAGAAAACATTTCGGCTTGAAAGACGAGAAAAATCTTTTTATCTACCATCAGGATGCGCGTATGTTCTTGAATGTAAATAAGAAAAAATATGATGTCATATTTGGAGACGCTTTCAATTCTGCCGCCTCGGTTCCTTTTCAGCTAACGACCAAAGAAGCTGTCCGTAAAGAATACGAAGCGCTTAATGATAACGGCGTAGTTATAGTCAATCTTTTTTCGGCTATTGAGGGAGAGAAGGGGAAATTTACTCGGGCTGAATATGCCACGTATAAGGAAGTTTTTCCTCAAGTTTTTCTTTTTGCCTCTCAGGATGGGAAAAAATCCACGGAGGTCCAGAATGTCATGCTTGTCGCGCTAAAGTCTGAAAAAATTCCCGAATGGAAAAGTCCCAATAGTGAGATTAACAAGCTACTGTCCCGTGTTTGGACAGGGCCGATAGACAATGATGTTCCCGTGTTGACCGATGACTTTGCTCCGGTGGAGTACTATAAACGGGTTTCTTTATAAGAAGGGTTTTGTGATGTCCTCGACAGGAATCCCGCCCACCTTTTTTAGCAATCCCCCTAGCAGGAATCGAACCTGCATCACCTCCTTCGCCCCAAAACGCTTTTTACAAAATATGCTCTCAGCGGGAGTCGAACCCACATCTCTTCCTTCGGAGGGAAGTGTCCTATCCATTGAACGATGAAAGCGTAACGGGGCAAGGAGGGAGTATCCTACCGTGCCCCGTAGTAAGCGCAATCGCTTTACTACCGGGGTCCATTGAACGACAGGGGGCTGTAACCAGATTATTCTATACGAATTTATTAAACGTAACTAGGGTTTAATTTACTTCAATATTTTGCTGAGTACAGGGTATATTTTTTCGGCAATCAACTGGTACCCCTTGTCATTGGGGTGAATTTCATCCGACATTAAATTTTTGTTTCTAAAAAGTCCGTCCAACACGTCTGGCACGTAAGCGGTGCCCGTTTCTTCCGCCAAATTTTCAAAATCGGAATCAAAATGATCCACAAGCAAACCTCCTCGCACTCCGAGAAGGATGACGGCTGCGCCGTCTTCCTGGAATTTGGAAATTAAGGTGCGGAGGTTTTGAAAAGTTTCTTCCCGCGGAATTCTTTTCAGATAATCATTTCCTCCCAGAAGCAGAATTACAATGCGCGGACGATTAGAGATAACTTCTTCTAGCCTCTCAAGACCATCTCTTGTGGTATCTCCGGAAACGCCCAGATTTATGATTTGTTCATCTATTTTGCCGGATAAAAGAGAGACGAAATCATTTCCGCTCGTAGAGCCGACGCCTCGGACCAAACTATCTCCGAAAGCAACTATTGGGCCGTCGCGGGTAGGGTAATTTTTTACGGTATTATTTTCCCCAGACAAATAATAAAGTGCAAGGCCAAAAATTACGCCCAAGAGCAAAACTATTATGATTTTTTTCATGAAAAATAATCTAGTCACAAATAATTTTCTGCTGAAAATTTTCGCGACCCCGACTTGCCACCTTCGTGGCTCCGTCTCATAAACTTGCTATCCTTAGCAACTTTATGCCCTCGGCAGGAATATCTCCCTCGATCCTCAACTCGCCGTCGCTCGTTTCGGTCTGGGCACCAGCTCGCCCATTTTTTCTGCTGAAAAAATATGGCTGTGCTGTTCGATTCCTGCACACACGAGAAGCAGTTCTCGTACTCGAAGCACAAAAATTACTTC
>CAYHZS010000043.1:0-6479 GCA_964361185.1 uncultured Candidatus Saccharibacteria bacterium | reverse complement strand
TTGAGGCTTTCTATTTTTCTACTGTCCATACGAATACTGGCATAAAATTTGAGTGCCATGCCGCCGGTGGTGGTCTCGGGATTGCCAAACATGACGCCGATTTTCTGGCGCAACTGATTGGTAAAAATGACAATCGTTTTGGATTTAGAAATCACTGCAGTTAATTTTCTTAAGGCCTGCGACATGAGTCGGGCGTGTACGCCCATCATGCTGTCTCCCATTTCTCCTTCAATCTCCGCCCGCGGTACGAGGGCTGCGACTGAGTCGATCACGATCACATCGATGCCGCCGCTTCTGATGAGGGTTTCCGCAATCTCCAGCCCCTGCTCACCGGTATCGGGTTGGGAAATAAGGAGGTCATCCAGTTTGATTCCCAGTATCTCCGCCCATTGCGGATCCAGGGCGTGTTCTGCGTCGATAAATGCGGCAACGCCGCCGTTTTTTTGCGCCTCGGCAATCGTTGAGAGGCACACCGTCGTTTTTCCCGATGCTTCGGGACCATAGATTTCGACGATTCTCCCGCGCGGCAGTCCGCCTACACCGAGTGCCAAATCCAAGGGTAATATGCCAGTAGCAATTACATTGATGGCATCTCTCACATTTGCTTTTTCGCCCAATTTCATGATGGAGCCCTTGCCATACTGTTTTTCAATCTGATCCATGGCAAGGCGGATAGCTTGGAGCTTGGCGTCAACTGGCATAGATTTTATCCCATTCTTACACAAAAAATGATAGAATACAAGGGAAGGAAACGAGAATAGAAAAAAATGGAAGCAGGATCGTAGTGATAAGCAGGTTCTAATCCGTTGCGACGGTGTGCGTTGGAAGAGAACCCGTCGCAACTCCTTGGTAGGAAGGATCGTTGGGAAGGAAACGTAGTTTCCGTCCCATGAATAGCGGGGCGTAGCTCAGTTGGTAGAGCACACGGCTGGGGGTCGTGTGGTCGCACGTTCGAATCGTGTCGCCCCGACCCTTCGGCAAGCTCAGGGTCTTCGACCTATTGACTCTATCAGGGTCTTCGACCTATTGAGTTTGCCGAAGGGAGCTGAGCTTGTCGAAGCTCATCTTTGTTTTTTTATGTATTTCCTTTATATTCTCCGTAATCCCCGGAATCATCTTTATATTGGAACCGCAAGTAATCTGAATAAGAGAATAAATAGACATAAAAGAGGCGATGGTGCTGAATTTACGAAAAGGAACAAAAGTTTTCAATTGGTTTATTCTGAGGTTTTTTCCACTCTCATAGAAGCAAGAAGGCGTGAAGTTCAAGTTAAGGGTTGGCGCAGAGAAAAGAAAGAGAATTTGATTAAATTCGGTAAACCAGTAATCTAATCTCTTTCGCCCGCCGCGCTTCCCCACTTCGTCAAGACTACGAGGGGCACAGCCGTACGTATCGGCTCGAACGGGAGAAATCTTCGCAGATTTCTCCCCAAACGACCCCGCAAAATTTTATTTTTGATGTTTTCTCCCGTGTTTTTGAGATAATGCGCTTCCTGAAACCGATTTTACACTCCTGCTATGACTTCTCCGAAGAAGTTTCGAAGCTTTTTTTGCAACCCTCATGCTTGTAGTCCTTGAATGGGCCATATCTATCACCTTCTTTCTAAAACTTGACAACTAAATTTTGTTGTATTATTCTTACAACAGATATGAATAAAAGTCAAGCTTCACCAGCCATAAATTTCGGACGATTTTTTCGCTCAAAAAGAACCGCGCTTGGTTTTACATTGCGCTCGTTTTGCGAGCGTTATCATTTCGACCCAGGCAACATTAGTAGACTAGAACGAAACATCCTTCCTCCTACCATAGATGAGGAAAAACTCGAGGGATATGCAGAAGCACTCAAAATCTCTAAGGGATCACCCGAGTGGATTGAATTTTTTGATCTTGCGCACATTGCCCGAGGAACAGTTCCCCAAGATATCAGGAATAATCCAAAAGTTATATCTTTTTTACCGGCTTTTTATCGGACAGCCAGAGGCGAAAAACTAGATAAAAAGAAAATTCAAAAACTCATTGAACTTTTGAATAAAGCCAACGGCAATGAATAACAATGAATCCATCAGGCCTCACACTCACCGACGTAAACCGCAAGGCAAACGAATTTCTCCAAAAGTATAATCCTTCTGGAAGCTTGCCTATTCCCATCGAGGAAATAGTCGAATTACAAATGAATGTTGCTCTAGTGGTCGTACCGGGGATAAAAGAACTTCTCGGAATAGACGCTTTTATCAGTTCCGATTTTTCTCAAATTACAATCGATGAATATGCATATGAAAACTATGCTGAAAGAACAAAATTCTCGATAGCCCATGAAATAGGTCATTCAATTATGCATGCGGAGTGGTATAAAACCCACGGGCCGAAAAATCTTGATGACTACTTAACGTTCCACGAAAGAATTAATCAGGAGTCATATAAATATCTTGAAATTCAAGCAAATACTTTCGCTGGCCTCATTCTAGTGCCAACTGTTCCGCTTACCAACCTGCTAAAAACCAAATTAGGTCGAGCCCCATCAAATGAAGACTTATCAATCTTGCTGCCGATATTTCAAGAATTGCTCGATGTATTTCATGTAAGCGGTGAAATGCTCCTATATAGAATGCAAAAAGAAAAATTCGTAAAATCTACCTACTAAAAATACCATATAGACAAATCTATGATCGACACTACGCCATCGGCTATTTCACAGTTTATTAATAGTATTAAACCTTATTTTAGTATCTCTTCACTAGTCATTGGTGTAATGGGATTTATTCTTGGTATATTAACAAAGTTTGCTGATGGCTATATAAAAGAACATTTTGATAAGAGGAAAAAGAAAACTGAACATAAGCAAAATATTGCAGAAGAAGTACTTAAAATATGTAATGAGGCAAGTTCCAATTCATTTCGTATACCACCAAGAGATATGGAACACATAAATAAAATTCTGACAGAAGTAGAACTTATTGATAAACAAATGGAAACGATAATGAATGAATTTATTTCTTCTTGGAATCTTTTTGCAACGAATAGGAGTGCGGGCAACATGTCTCCTGACGACGTTAGATTCGCCAAAGGACAACTTGATCGGGCTGAAGATAGAAGAAAAACGCTTATCAAAAAGGCTAGTAAAATGAGATAAATTCGCACATTTCTCTGGGCGACTTTCGCAGCCGCCCCGGATGTACTTATTAAAAAAACTTGCATTTGTGTATACTTTGTGTTACAATGTATACATGAGTAATGATAAGGTCATAAATACACGCGTTTCAAAAAAACTGTACGAAAAAATTTCTGGTAAAGCACAGAAAAACAGAATTACGGTCTCCAATCTGATTCGCAACTTGGTTGAAGACACGTTAGAAATTCATGAGGATATTCATGAAGCTATAGACAAGAAAATCAGAAAATATCTCACTGTTGCGGAAAAACAAGATATTCTAGGCTTCCAAGAGATGGTTCTCGCAAAAAATACATCATGTGATAACTGCGGGAAAGAACTCCATGCTTCTGATACCGCATATTTTGCCTATCTCGCAAATAGCGATTCCAAAATTATTCTCTGTTCTACGTGTAAATCCAAACATTCGAAACCAGCAAAGGAAAAGACACATGAGAGCGCTTCAGATAACTAAAGAATTATTCCTACTCACCCTCAAAACAAAACCTTGGAAAAAGGACAGATTTGCTACAAAATCAAATGCAGTCTTAATCAAAAAAGCTTTAGAGAGACTTGGCTCGGTATTTATCAAACTTGGTCAAATGCTTGCGCTACGACCAGACTTTATTCCCCCGGTATTTTGTGACGAACTATATAGTCTTCTCGATAATGTTCCTTCGTTTGATTCAACCCTTGCCTCAACAATCTTAAAACAAGAGCTTGGGGATACGTATTCCAAAATACTAGAATTTCAATCTATACCTGTTGCCTCTGCCTCATTTGCGCAGGTACACAAGGCTAAATTGAAAAATGGCGATGTTGTTGCGGTCAAAATCCAGCGTCCTGAGGTGTATAGCTTGGTGCAAAATGATTTGGCGATCATGAGATTTCTGGCAAAATTATTCGACGTACTTTTTCGACCTACAAACAAATTATCTAATATTGTTGAGGAGTTTGAATCATGGACACAAGATGAATTGGATTACGTGCTAGAGGCTAGCAATATTGAAAAATTTGATAAGGTAGCCAAACTTGTGGGTGATGGCATTCGCGGACCAAAAGTCTACAAAGAGCTTAGCACGTCAAAAATTTTAACCATGGAATTTATAGATGGCTACAACCTAACTCAAATCATTGGATTTATCAGAAATAAGGACGCAAAAAAACTAAAGCAAATTGGATTTAACGGAAAAGAAGCGACACTTAAGTTAATTCGAAATATATTGGAAACCTCGCATGTACATGGGTTTTTCCATGCCGATCCCCATCCTGCAAATATAATTTATACTTCAGATGGCGAACTAGTATTTATAGACTTCGGTATTGTCGGCAGCCTTTCAAAAAAAGACAGAATATTAATGCTTCGGTATTTTCGTGAACTGCTAGTTGGAAAAGCTGATGAATCACTTGATTCACTACTGAAACTCTGTGGAGAACCAGTGCTCATGAACATTGGGGAAGTGAGACTAAAGTACCGCATTCTCATTCACAACTTTATGGAAACAATTGAAGCAAAAACCTATCTAGAGCAACAAATAAAATCGGGGCCTATATTAGCTGAAACTGTAAATCTGTTACAAAACAATGGCGTGAAAATGCCAGTAAGTATTGTACGATACTTCAAAAGCTTTGAGACTGTTGAAGGACTTATATTCGCTCTATATCCTGAATTACAGATAAAAGATATGGCAAAAGAGTTTCGAAGAGTGTCTATTGTAAATATAGTTGATGCAATACCAGCGGCAATAAGCGAAAAAAATATAAATAATATTGTACTGAGTGTAATTGATTCGTTGGAAAAAAATCTCGTGTTGAATGACTAAGCTAATCTGCTAGTATAGACACAATGATTACCACAATTTTCAACTTTCTTTTCCTACTAGTCGTTTTGGGAATAGCTAATATAGCCTACAAAGGAAAAACATTTGATAACACTAGTTGGAATAGGATTCTGATGTTGTCGTCATGGTTTATTATCTGCGGATTTATACTTTTGGGATTTAATTATCAGAGACTATTCATTACTTTTAACTATTTAACAGTTAGTGCTTTCTCAATATCGACATTAGCTTGGTTCCTTTTCCCGAAAGTAATTAGACACTATGGAAAATATCCCCATTCATATTTTCAGGATAAAACGGGTAATACTCGATTTATGGTAAAGTTTGAGTTACCATCGATGACTGTTAAATACTTTGAGGTCTTATTCCAACAAAGCACCTTTCTCTTTTTACTATTTGTTGCACTTTCGGGTCTACAGGTATCAACTACCATATTTATATTCACCGTGGTTGTGGCAATTATTCACTTGGGCAATTTATTCTTTATGGATCGCAAGTGGGCTCTTTTTTATACACTATTAAGTATTCCCATGGCTGTTGGATTTGGTTACTTAATTTCACAAGGCCTGGTCTTACTTACGGCAAGCATGCATCTAGTCTTCTATCTTGCTTTTAACGCACGATATTGGTTTGATAACAAATATTCAGGTTCTTAACTATATTTCTTTGGCGGCGTCCGCCGACCCCGCCCCCTTCGGATAATACCCGTAATCTTACTTACACGTTTTTGCTTTGATATATCCGGCTTTTTGCGCCTCTTCCTCGCTGCAAAACCATTGTTCGCCGATATCTTCTTCCACCACCGCGAACGAGTACTGCGCACAACCCAGTACATAATAGATGCGCGTATGCGTGGACTTGTCGATGTTTCCTTTTATATTGCACGCAGGACGCTTGAGATTTTCCTTGGACTGACAGGCGCCGTATACTCCCCGACGTTCATTTCGCGCCGTCTCACTGGCCCTTTTTACCACATCAGTTTTGGATGAAATATCATGGTGATAGCGCACCCAGCCGCTTGCGACCATCGCTTCGTTTACCAGTGTATTGCCCGCATACACCAAAGCCATCCCGCGGCCGTATTGATCCGGTATCTGCTCGTCTATGCGTACGGTTTTACCCATGACCATGCGTTCAAGCACATCTTTTGCCTCTTTGTACCCACACAATCCCTCCTCCGGTGCATCAACGTGCCGCAGGCGCACGCGTGATTTTCCTTCCAACACCACGGTATCTCCGTCAATGACGCCGACCACGGGAACACCCGCTATATTCTGCGCCCTGCCGCCAACCAGCAAGTATGCATTCAGAAGTATCGAAGGGACGAGGAGAACAAGTGGGAGTAGCCAAAGGGGATGGGGAAACCGTCGGCGCGTCATACCTCCAGTATACCGCAACGAAAACTTTGATATACTACAAACGTATGACAGATCCTCATTTGGCGATATTTCGGGGGAAGCGGATACGGCGGATGATTCACCATAATGAGT
>CAYHZS010000042.1:0-6920 GCA_964361185.1 uncultured Candidatus Saccharibacteria bacterium | reverse complement strand
TGGTTCTACGGGTCCTCTTACCACAGGTTCTATGGGAGGAATAAATAGCGGTACAGCAGGAACTACCATTACACCCGGCGGAACAGGCCCTCTTACCACAGGTTCTATGGGAGGAATAAATAGCGGTACAGCAGGCGCTACTATCACCCCTGGTTCTACGGGTCCTCTTACCACAGGTTCTATGGGAGGAATAAATAGCGGTACACCCGGCGTGTTTGTGACTCCGCTTAATCCAACTACGTACACAACTACGACTGGTGCCGTAAATAACGGCGGGTTAGGAGTAATTACCCGTGGTTCGACCGTAGTTGGAACCGGCAGTTTGGATGTATCCACCCGCGGTTCGACCGTGGTTAGAAGCGCCGATAGTGGGAGCCTAACTGTAAATACAGTAGGGAATTTAGGAGTGATCACAAGAGAAGCTCAAAGGTAAAAAATGACCTACGGGCATGTTACGAGAATTGGTATTGACAAAATATTAGCTTTGTTGTAGATATTAAACAAATGGAAACAAACAGAACAAACCATATATATCAACTTATTTTTGGACTAATCATAGTGCTAGTGTCTATCTTTGCCTTTGGGTATGGAGTAAATCCCGCTAGTGCTCAGACTATAGCGAGTATTACCTGCAGCAGTGTTGTTTTTCAAGGGGACGTTAATATCAGTCCTTCGGGTACGCCGACGAACGTATGGTTTGAATGGGGAACGTCTTCTTCTTTGGAAAACAGAACAAACTCGCAGACTTTTACTTATTCATCCGTCTTTTCGCAATCTATTTATAATTTGTTCCCCAATACAACCTATTACTATCGCGCGGTGGCCAGAAACGCTCCGTTTGGAACTGTATATGGGAGAACCCTTAATTTCGCCACCCCTCCTTGTGGTTCTCCGGCTCCAACTCCGGTGGTCTCTTATGTCGCGCCGATTGCTCCGACGGTGATCAAAAAGACAGTGGAAACAAAAGTTTCTACCCTGAAGCCCTCTCTCGTTAGCCTATCCGTTGTTTCAGATAATGAAACAGTTTGTTCCGGAGAGGAGATAGGGTTTACGGTTGAATACAAAAACGTAAGCAACCAGTCGCTCGAAAATGTTGTTGTCCGCGTGGCTCTTCCCGGGGAGGCTAATTTTGAAGGATCAAGCGCTGGGATTTTTTCGGACAAAGACAATACTTTGACGATTGACGTCGGGACGCTCTCTCCAGAAGAGAAAGGAAGAGCGGTTGTCCGTGTTTCCGCAAACAGAGACTTCTCGGAAGATAAAACTCTCGTGACGACCGCGAATTTGGTTTACACTACTAAAAACGGCGCTCAGGAAGAAGCTGTGGCCTACGCGCTTTCGGGATTCGGGTGCTATTCCTGCAGTCAAAATGAAGCACTAGCTCTTTTCGGTGGAAGTTTCTTTCCATCGACTCTCACCGGGTGGCTCATTCTCTTAATTATCTTTGTTGTTTTGTTTATCTTGTCCAAAAGGGTATATAGCACTTATACCGAGGTTGAAACGAAGAAATAAGTGGATATTTAAACAGTATTTCTGTATGGATCAGAAACGGTAAAGGAAGAGGCTAATCTTGACAGCAAGGCAATTTTATGGTAACATCTAGTCGTATGAACATAACTCAAATTTCCAGTATTTACCAAGCAGTAGAGGGTTTAACGTTAGCCGGTGTGGCGCGCGTTAATCCGAAAACCGCCATGAAAAACACAATGAAAATTTTTGGAGTAGTTGCCATCGCAATCTTTTTGCTTGGGTCAGGCGCCGGTATTGCGGAAGCCCAAGCAGCTTCTTCGGTGTCCGGGATTACCTGCAATAGCGCTGTTCTTCAGGGGAATATATCTCCGAGCCCTGTTGGTACTCCTACCGACGTTTGGTTTGAATGGGGATCAAGCACCGCTTTTGGCAATACCACCTTGCGTATGACATATGCTTCGTACGCGAGTTTTTCCGAGCTTCTGACCGGACTTTATCCGAGCACTACTTATTACTACCGCGCGGTTTCGCAGAACAACGTGTTCGGTCTCTCGAGCGGGGCAACTTCCAATTTTACGACTCCTTCGTGCTCCGGAGGATACGGACAGTCGTCATATCCAAATTATTACGGTACCGGAAATTTGCCGGCATATAACGGAAGTACTTGGGGGAATCAGCCAATAGTTTACACCTATTCGCCGACGACAAGTGGAAATTCGGCCATGTTGAACGGATATGTTAACACCAACGGTTATTCAACAGTGACTCGCTGGTTTGAATGGGGAAATGATCAGTACTACTTTCAGAACAGTACTCCGAGAATCAGCCAGTCATCTACCGGAGCCTGGAGCGAAAGCATCGTTAACCTCTCGGCGAATACCACTTACTATTATCGCGCGGTGGTTCAGAGCACGGGAGGCGTAGTTTATGGGCAAGTGATGAGCCTTACGACCGACGCGAATTATACAAATACGGCTCCGTATAACTACGGATACACCAACAGTAATATTACTGTTCCAAGAACCGAGGTAATTACAAATTCACCGGAGGTCTTGGGTGAGACAGCGGTCAGATTGAACGGAACCGTCGTTTTAAGAAACAACAGCGCTCAAACCAATACCTGGTTCGAGTGGGGAGACACTACTTCTCTTGGAAAAGTTACAGAGACAAGAATGGCAGGCATAAATCAGTCAGTCATATTTAATAATACGATAAGCGAATTGTCGGGTGGAATGACATATTACTATCGCGCGGTCGCCCAGAACCAATACGGCATTTTCCGCGGAGATACCACAAGCTTCAGAACAACTCAGAGGCCCGCTGTGGTTTACGCGCCCTCTCCATCGGTGGTTTACGCCCCTGCGCCGGAACCCAGAGTAGTCTATGTAACAGAGCCGGCTGTTTCCTATAGGACTGTGGGCGCTGAAGAAGGAACCTCGAAAATGTCTCTGGTGAAAATTTCCATATATTCCGACAATGGGCTGGTTTGTCGCGGCGAACGCGAGAGTTTTACGGCTACATACATAAACACAAGTTCTCACACGCTTAAGGATGTCGTTCTTCGCGTGGAACTTCCTCTTGAAATGAGATATCAGGATTCAGGCAGAGGTTCTTTTTCCGCGAAAGATAATATTCTTACCGTTGACGTGGGGACCCTCGCTCCAGGCGAGAGTGGGCAGACAATAGTAAAGGCTGAAGTTGCTAAAAGTCCGACAACCGACAGGGAAGTGATTACGACCGCTAGTGTCGTCTATACGGAACCTTCCGGGTACCAGAATGAAGTGGTTTCTTACGTTGCTGGGAAATCGGATTGTGTTTCGTCCAACGTTGCCCTAGCTCTTTACGGCGGTAATTTTCTCCCGGATACTTTTGCCGAATGGGCGTTGCTTACAGTCGTGATTCTTGCCCTAATCGTCCTTTCTCGATACTTGTACGGAACGTATCAAAAGGAAAAGAAAGAAAAAGAAGCCAAAAAATAAAAAACACTCACCTTTGTTTTTGAAAAGCACGATAAATTTTTACTAAAATTTTCTCTGCTCGTTTCGTCAAACTGCGCAAGACTTTTCAAAAATAAAGGCTCGCTCACGTGTCAAATCGAAAACCAAAAATCGCCCGACCTTATTAGAGGGGCGATTTTTGGTTTGCATATTTATGTTTTTTGCTCGTGATACAATGTGGTAATAATATGGCTAAAAGATTGTGTAAGATTAAAGAAACAAACAATTGCGCGGTGGAACTGGCGCGAGAAATAGCTCTTAAGCCCCAAAAAGGCTCTGCTACGGTAGTAGGTTTGAAAGGCGACCTTGGAAGCGGAAAGACCCATTTTACCAAAGCCTTGGCCAAGGAATTAGGCATTACCGAAACCGTACTTAGCCCGACATTTGTAATTATGAAGGTCTATAAACTAAAAACTAAAAGCTATAAGCTGTTTGTTCACATAGACGCCTATCGTTTAGAAAACAAAAATGAACTTCTTTCAATCGGCTGGGAAGAAATATTATCCGATCCGAAAAATCTGATTGTGGTTGAATGGCCGGAAAAAGTTAAAGGGCTGATGCCAAAAAATATGCGGGAAATAAAGTTTAGGCATGTGGATGAAAAAACAAGAGAGATTTCATGGAAATGAAAACCCGGGGCTGTATTAGCCCCGGGGTGGGAAGGAAAGGCCTACGCAGGCCCGTATTCATTTGCCCATTCGTTGCCGAGGTCTTGAAGGACCTTCGGGTTTTCCGACCAGAAAAACGCCGAAGCGATTTGGATACCAGCACACCCAACCACGAGCCGTTCCTCCATGTCGCGGGCGTTCGCTATACCGCCGACGCCGATTATCCACTTCTTGGGCAAAAGTCTACAGAAATGCCTGGCGTTTTCCTCTGCCGATTGCTTGATGCTTGTGCCACCGATTCCGCCGTTGCCGTCGGTACCTTTGGCCGTGATGTACGGTGTTCTGTCCGATTTGAGAAGTCGCCCGGGCCTTGTGTTACACGTTACAATTGCTCGCACGATACTTTCGGAG
This sequence comes from uncultured Candidatus Saccharibacteria bacterium, assembly GCA_964361185.1. Classification (GTDB taxonomy): domain Bacteria; phylum Patescibacteriota; class Minisyncoccia; order Phycocordibacterales; family VMEP01; genus JBAZYZ01. The sequence continues at coordinate 2,434 of CAYHZS010000042.1, read as the reverse complement.
TAAAGCTTCGCCACCTTTTCGCGTTCCTCGCGTGATTCATACGGAGAAAGCTTTACCCAGACCGGCTCGTTGTACCCAACAGCGTATAGCACGGCCTCGTTTGCTTCATGCATTAGCTCCAAGTTATAAGAAGCAATTTCTTTCCGTTTTCCGTCATCGAAGACATTCGGGCACCCATCGTTCCTCTCGAAATAATCCGCTCCGATTTCGAAAGAAGTCTCGGCCAAAATACCGGCTTCTTCAGGACTAAACCACGCCCCGCTTACAACCAATTTTTTTCCGGCATCGTGGACAATCTTTGTCATCACTTTGCCGTGCGATTTCAAATACGGAATCCCGCCGTTTGGTAATCCCAAAGCGTTGATGGTCGTGCCGTCGTCTAAGCAGACGAAATTGGTCCCGCCGGTGTTACCCTCGCGGTAATTCACCGTAAACGAACCCGCGACGATATGCGTAAGATTGGGCACGCCGGCGAGAATTCGAATCTGCTCCACAGACTTCGCCCAGCCAGCCGCGTTCATATATAGAAAGGGCAATTTGTCCATTTGGTATTCCCTCCTCTAAGATTAGACAACAGACAATCAAAACTCCGTTTAAGATAGCACGTAGAGCTATAAAAGTGAAAAGCATTGACCAGCGAGTTTTCTTGCCCCGTTTGCCGTCATTTGCTAGTCTTCCCGCAGAGTCGGTTTGTCCGACACAATGTAAGGCGCGTGTTTGAACGCGTAATAGAACCGTCAAAACAGGAGGGAATATGGCACGGTATTTTAGGGATATGCTGGCACTTCGACAGCGCAACGCCCAAACTCTTCTTTGTGTTGGGCTCGATCCGCTGGTTGAGAAAATTCCAAAGACAATGCAGTGGGCTAAATGGTGGCAGAGGCTGCTTACCAAGTGCATTTTCCCTGATTTCATCAGGATTTTTGCCCACATGGCCGCGGTTGTAGACCGTACGGCTCGGTACACTTCACTGTTCAAACCACAAGTCGCTCACTACGAAGAAGTGTTTCTGGGAACACTCGGGTTGTATTTTCTGTCCCGATATATCAGGTATCATTATCCCGACATCCCGGTTTTCCTTGATTGCAAGCGTGGCGACATAGACAGAACCCAGCGTTGTTACGGCAATGCTTGGCTGGGAATGTTTGATTTTGACGGGATGAACTTTTCGCCGTACATGGGCAAAAGCTGCATGGCGGCGCTTTACGATGCCAGTCGTCCAGGGAAGGCGCTTGTCGGCCTCTGCTACACGAGCAATCCTGATGCGCGCGAAATACAAGACCTTCACCTTGAAAACGGGAAATTCCTCTGGGAACAAATAGCCGAGTCTATACGGCACTGGTCCGAGGAAATCGGCTGTAGGCATGATGTTGGTCTTGTCATGGCCGCCGCTTATTTTCTGGATAAGAAAAAAGGGGTGGTATACGACAAGCACTTGAAACGCTTGCGTGAACTCCATGGTGACTTTTTCTGGTTACTGATTCCTGGAATTGGTACGCAAGGCGGGATAATTGAAGCAACCGTTAAAGCCGCTTATTGCGGCTCCGGGAGTATGGCTATAAACTCTTCTTCTGGAATTTGTTTTGCCGAAGATCCAGGAGTTGCCGCGTTTCGTACATCCGAAGATATACTGGCCGCTTTTGGCGGTCGTTCCATAAGGTAACTGACTTGTTTGATTTCTGGCCGCGCCGAATGGGGGCGGCCTTTTCTTTGTGTTTGTCCGCTCCAAAATAAGGTAATATGAGTCTAACAAAATGACCAAAGGAGATAGAAAAAGACTGATACTGCTTGACACTCACGCGATAATACACCGCGCTTACCATGCTTTGCCTGATTTTGCGACATCCAAAGGCGAGCCGACCGGCGCTCTCTATGGGCTTACGACAATGCTCATTAAGATAATAAAAGATTTGAAGCCCGATTATATTGTTGCAGCCTACGATTTGGCTGGGCCGACTTTCCGCCACGAAGCCTACGAAAATTACAAAGCCGGGCGCGCCAAGACAGAAGACGATTTGATACACCAGCTTGAGCGTTCGCGTGATGTTCTCACCGCTTTCAACATTCCCATATATGATAAGCCCGGATTCGAGGCCGATGATATGCTTGGCACAATCGTTGAGGAAATGAAGGGCAATAAAGAAGTGGATATTATTATTGCTTCGGGTGATATGGATACCTTGCAATTGGTAAACGGCAAACGCGTGCAGGTCTATACGCTAAAAAAGGGGATTAACGACACTATTTTGTACGACGAAAAAGCAGTGGAGGACAGATTTGGTTTTAAACCAAAATTAATGTCTGATTACAAAGGCTTGCGCGGAGATCCTTCGGACAATATTATCGGTATTGCGGGAATCGGAGAGAAAACTGCTACCACTCTCATACAAAAATTCGGCGGAATAGATGATATTTATAAAAAACTGAAAAAAGA
>CAYHZS010000041.1:0-7125 GCA_964361185.1 uncultured Candidatus Saccharibacteria bacterium | reverse complement strand
CACGGCTGACACGGCGATTCCGTGCGGGGTTTCCTGCTCATATAAAAAGCCCCGCCGCAGCGAGGCTCCCGTAAATCCAATGGTCAGTGAGTTTCGAAATAGTTGAGGCCGTTTGACCCTAAATGTGCGGCCAATTCTGAACTTGCCTGTCCCATTCTGGTTTCACATCGTCTAAGATGGGCAATTATGAGGCCCGCCAAACTATCCCATTCCTTAGACGGCCTAGAAAGCTCGCCTTCTATCTCTTCGGCTGATGGAAAGATCTTACCCAAATCGGCGGATCGCATATTAAAACTATGCGAACACTCCTTGTTGAGCGGATCCTTGAAGTAAAACGTGAATTCAGGAATATGTTCGGTCAATCCGTGTGGACGACCAAACGTGACCCTGACGGTACTTATGGTTTTTCCAAGATGCCCTAGTTTCCTGATTCCCCTAATGCATCCTGCCATGACCGCGGTTAATTTTTCTTCAGGGATAATTTCTTCCCTTACGGCCAGATCAATACTTAATCTGGGTGACCACCGTTCGCTTTCACTCTTTTCATTATCTTTCATTGAAGAACCCCTTTTTTTCGGCGCTCCGCGCCTTCCAAATCTGCCTCACCATGAAACAGACTTTTAGACTATACAATCTTTAATCTTTACTGTCAAACTAAAACACGCAGGTAAGAAATGCACACCTTCCCCACATATTTAGTCCCAGATAAGTCAGAAATAGGTGTTTCTGGGGGCTTTTCCGTTATGGTAGAATGACACCACCATGGCAGAATTTAAAACAGCGAATCTCCGTATCCCTCCCCAAAACATAGACTCTGAAAAGGCGTTTTTGGGCTCCATAATGCTCCGCCCCGAGGCCATGTATGACGTCGTTGATACTATAGACCCAGGCGATTTCTACACTGAAAAGCACCGCGCTATTTATCAGGTGATGCTGGCTCTTTTAAATAAAAACGAACCTATAGACCTTTTGTCGGTTTCTTCAAAGTTGAAAGAACGCAAACAGCTGGAACAAATCGGGGGAAATTCATATCTTTCCGAGCTTGCAAATTCCGTCCCCTCTTCGTCAAACATCGCCTACTATGCCGGCATAGTTCACAAGAAAAGCATAATGAGGAAGCTGATTGAAGCGGCCGACCACATTTCCGAACTCGGATTTAATGAAGGAAATGAGCTCGAAACAATGCTCGACGAAGCGGAGAAAAAAATATTTGGCGTTACTAATTTTCAGAAAACTCAAAAATTCGTCCATTTGAAAGATACTCTCACGGAGGCATGGGAAAGGATAGACAGCCTGCACAAATCAGGGAATGACCTGCGCGGAGTGCCGTCGGGATTCAAAGAGCTGGATAATAAGCTCGCTGGCTTCCAGAAATCCGACCTCATTATTCTCGCCGCCCGCCCTTCCATGGGAAAGACCGCTCTGGCTTTGGACATTGCCCGCCAAGCTGCGACAATACACAATATTCCTGTCGGCATATTTTCTCTTGAAATGAGCTCACAGCAATTGGTGGACAGAATGCTTGCTTCCGAGTCACGCGTGGATGCCTGGAAACTCCGCACCGGAAAACTCTCAATGGATGAGGAGTTCTCAAAATTGAGAGATGCTCTGGACAAACTTTCTAAAGCGCCGATATTTATAGACGACCAACCCAGCAATTCAATCGCAAAAATGAGGTCTGTAGCAAGACGACTTAAAAGCGAGCACAGTCTCGGGCTTATTGTAGTGGACTATCTCCAGCTTATGACCACGGCGAAAAATTACGATTCCATGGTCAATCAGGTAACAGAAATATCACGTTCACTGAAAAGTCTAGCGCGCGAACTTGAAGTGCCGGTTATCGCTCTCTCACAACTATCCCGCGCGGTGGAAGCCCGCGGGGGCAAACCCCGCCTGTCGGACCTCCGCGATTCCGGTTCCATAGAACAGGACGCGGACGTGGTCATGTTCATACACCGCGAAGACAAGTACAACGATAATTCGGAAAAGCCGAATATAGCCGAAATCATGATTGAAAAGCACAGAAACGGCCCGACTGGGAAAATTGAGCTATATTTTGACGAAAAGAAAGCTACTTTCCTTTCGGTGGAAAAGGGAGATTTTGAGGAATTAGGCAAGGGAGATTTTTAATGAAAATTAAGGAGTTTTTAAACGACTATAATTTTCTTAACCCGCCAAAGTTTTTGATAGTTTTTCAAAAAAATAAAATCTTTCGAAAGGTCGTCAGTTTCTGCTAAAATAGTCATTATTTTGTAAACATCAAAAATTTAGGCGGGTACTCAATTTTGTGATTACTCGTATTAACTCGAAAACAAAATTAGTATGAACACATCAGAAAAACTGGAAGAATGTTTCCGCAAATTTCCCGGCATTGGGTCGCGTCAGGCCAAGCGCTTTGTTTATTTTTTGCTGACTCAAAGAAACGGATTTACCAAAGAACTGGCCGATTTACTTCTGTCCCTAAAAAAAGACATTTCACAGTGTCCCGAATGTTTTCGATTTTTCTCAAACGGGGGGAATTCAAAAGTATGCAAAAACTGCGCCTCTACTGTTGCCGACCAGGGAATGCTTCTCGTGGTTGAAAAGGACGTTGATTTTGAAACTGTGCAAAGAAGCGATACCTTTAACGGCCGTTATTTTATTCTGGGCGGGCTGATTCCTATTCTGGAGAAAGAACCTGCTGGTAAAATTCGCATTAAAGAGCTTATAGACCGAGTAAAAAAAGACGGAGAAAAAGGAATTTTAAAGGAATTGATTTTAGCCCTGTCACTAAACGCTGAGGGTGACAATACCGCGCAATATGTCAAAAAAACACTAGAACCGCTCGCCGTAAAATACGGTTTTAAAATCACAACCTTAGGACGTGGATTTTCCACGGGGCTAGAACTTGAATATTCGGATTCGGACACACTAAAAAACGCGCTACAAAATCGTTCTTAAGAAAAGACCGCCTATTTGGGCGGTCTTTTCTTTGTATGGTTTATTTTATATTTTATATTGCAAACTATATGTTACGAGATTTTTGTTATCTCCACCCTCGCGTAAGGCTGCCTGTGTCCGCGCATTCTTAAATACCGGCTTTTTTGCAGATATTTTACTACTGAAACTTTTTTATTTTTGCCCTCCTCAATAAGCTTAGCCTCTACGGAAGATCCTGAAATTATCGGGGCTCCCACTTTTGTTGAAGAACCGTCGTCCGTAAGCAGAACCTTGTCAAAAACAACCCTGTCTCCAACTTTATAATCTCCAGCCAATTTCTCAATTTTAAGAGTGTCTCCCACGGAAACTTTATACTGTTTACCGCCGGTCATAATAACCGCGAAAGCTCCTTCTTTCTTAGTTGTTTTTTTAACTGCCATAATGAGAGCCATTTTACCTAAAAACGGGGAAAAAGCAACCCTGCACACTAAACGAACCGTTGTTTTGCTTTGGGCAATGTAAAAAATATCTAGCCTATTAGGTCGCGTTTTATATTCATCGGTAATACACGGCAAAACCTTAAGCCACGGCTCATTATAATGTCGCGGGCAACCCTTGCTTGACTTTATAATCGCAATAGGTTAATATACTGACAGCACAGTACCGCTTTCTTCTTCGTGGCCATGTGTGTCCTCTCGACGCGCCAGGCATTTCCTCCCTGTGGCCTGGGGTCACGAACCCGCTACCTTCCAAGGTAGCGGGCTTTCTTTTGAGGCACGATGTGCCGAAAATGCTGAGCCGAGCAGAGCGAACGCATAGAGTAGCACCCGACGAATGGGTACCGAAAATGCTGAGCCGAGCACGGCGAATGTACTATTCTTCCTCCACCGACTTCGGCCGGTCAATCTGAAGCGGTTCTATGCCAGCCGACTTATCCGTAATTTTCAAAATATCCTTGTCCACTTTTTTGAGTTCTTTATATGCCAGATTGTAATGATTCACCGTGGTAGAAAGAGCGCTACCGACTTTGCCGAAATATGTATCATAGGCGGACAAATGTTTCATTAAATCCCCTACCTTTTTTATAATTTCCTGCACTTCAGATTCTATTTTGAGCGCCTTCAGCCCCTGAAGTACAGTCTGCAAATACGCCAAGAATGAAGTCGGCGATACGATAATAACTTTGTATTTTCCGGCAGCTCTTTGTATGAGGTTTTCTTCTGTCTGCGCACCAACTTTGCCTGTTATTAAATCATAGTAAATTGACTCGTGAGGTATGAACATAAAAGCGAAATCCATAGTCCCTTTGTTGGGTTGTATATATTTTGATGTTTCTACAATGCGGTTTTTCAGGTCAGACTCAAAAACCTTACTCAAACGGTCTCTTTCGGTCGGATCCTTGGCTTCAACGAAGCGGTTGTAATTCTCAAGTGAGAATTTTGAATCTATGGGAATTATTTTTTTCTGCACGAAAACCACGGCATCGGGTATGAGTTCCTCTCCGTCTTCGTTTTTGCCAAGGCGGTATTGCATTTCGTATGAGCCGGGTGGCATTACATTTTTAAGAAGCGTTTCCAAATAATATTCGCCAAGTATTCCACGCTGTTTTGGGTTTTTGAGTATGTCCTGAAGTTCCCCCAGCTGGTCGGCGAAATTGGCCACCTGCTTCTGCCCTTCGTCCACGCGAGTAAGCTTTTCGGTAATATCCTTAATTAGCTTTTGGGATTCGGAAAATTGATTGCGTACTGCCGACTGCATTTCCTTGTTTGACTCGCCAAGCTTATCGTCCATTGTTTTGGCGAGAGAATTAAGCTGGTTTTGTATGAGAAGTAGGCTGTCCATCTCCGGCTTTTTCTCCCCCTGCCCACGCAAAATGATCCAGACAATAAACGCACCTATGGCAAGTCCGACAACAATAAATATGATTTGCTCCATTAAACTCAGTTTAGCAAATTATTTGGGCAAAAGAAAAAACCCGCACCCAAATTCATTGGGGACACGGGTTTTCGTAGAGAGACGGATTTTTCACCTCCCTCTCTCGTATACGGTGTAGCCATCGCTTAGAAACTGCTTGCCGTTTATTTCTATTACTCTCTTTGCACCCTTCTCTCCTGCAAGAACGCGAGTTCCGGCAGGATAACCCTTTACGTTCATAAGTCTCGTGGCAAGAAGATTGAACCTATCCATTGCCGACAAGTCAATGAGGGATGAACGAAAGAATTTCATGAGATCCACAACAACCCACACATCTTCGGCCAGTTTGCCGAGAGTTTGAGCCCTCAGGTCGGTGTAGAAAATACCACTACCAGGCAAAGGGCGCCTGCCTGCTTCGTCCCTGACCGGCCGTGCAGTTATTCTCATTTTGACCCCCTACGTTTGCAATGCTACTTTATTTTTTATATCAAATAACCATATTTGTCAAGGCTAAAACAAAGTCGAGTGTTCACCTTTAGTTTTTTTCTTCGGCAACACCTCATCCACCGCTACGCGGTATGTGCAATAGTCGCACTCCTCGCTTGCCTCGGGAATCTTATCCCCGTCCAGAGTTTCCTTGATTTTGAAAAGGGTCGGTTCCACCCAGTCGTCGTTCCCCGTGTACGGAATGAGCGTAATATCAAATTCCAATTTTGCGTCAAAAGCCTCTTTGTCAGAGTCGGCATTGGCGTAAACGAAGTATCCTGTATCGGACACTTCAAAGCCATTACGGCGGAAAAGCCACTGATACACTTCCATCTGTCTCTTATATCCGTCTTGCCATTCGGCATCCAAATTCACTTCCGTTTTTTTGCTGGTCGCTTTGTAGTCGGCAATAATTAACTTTCCATCACTTCCCTGCCAGACATCATCTATCGCTCCCCGCACTATGAGTCCTGTCGGTTCATGCACAAATTGAACTCCGCGCTTTAAAGCATCCCTCCAGGCATCCATTTGTTCGTGCGCGAAAGGTATGGCATCAATGCCGTATTTTTTCATAAGTGGGTGCGCTTCGCCTTTCGCGCGCTGTACATCAAATTCGCGCTTCAAAAGCTCGTCCACTGCGCTATTTAGAGTGAAAGGAAAGCCGGGCGGGCGCGCCACTCCCAATTTATTGTCTATATAAAAACACTTCGGACACTCCATAAAAAGATCAATTCTGGAGCGCGAGAGACGGAAATTTTTCCCGCCGTAATTCCAGTCGGGATTCCTGTGTGGCTTGTAGTACTGCGACATAAGTTCTCATATCTTATCATATTTGCGTTTATGTTATAATGTTTTACGTTACAAGTTATAAGTTACAAGTTTTATGTCTCTCCACGAACAAATCAAAAGCTCACTTAAAGAAGCGATGCTCGCCAAAGACGAGGTCCGGCTCCGCACTGTCCGCGGTCTTATTTCCGCTTTTGTGAACGAATTGGTGGCTAAAAAAATGAAGCCGGAAGGAATGCTTTCTGACGAGGATGCCTTGGTGGTTATTAAAAGAGCCGTCAAACAACGCAAAGATTCAATTGAACAATTCACAAAAGGCGGGCGTCCGGAGCTTGTCGAGGGAGAAACTGCGGAACTCGCTGTCTTGGAAAAATATCTTCCTGAAACTATGTCTGCGGACAAAATCCGTCCCCTCGCACTCGCCAAAATGCAGGAATTGGGAATAACCGATAAATCAAAGATGGGAATGCTCATGGGCGCGCTTTCAAAAGAACTGAAAGGTAAAGCCGACGGCACCGATATCAAAGCTGTCGTTGACGAGCTTCTAGTTTGAAGTAATTGACAAGAATTTATCTTTTGTAATAATACTTGGAGTCGATGCTGTTCTGTCGGCTAAGAGGCTTCCCCGGGTAACTTGGGAATATCGTGCAACTACTGAAGGAGGCGCCATGAAGAAGCAATCACGTGGCAACCCGCTCGTAACGTTCTACGACATCATGCGGACGAACGACGCGGCCTTCGGCACCGACGGTTCGGGCACCCCCTGACCGGCGGAGCGCACGGAGTGGACACATCGTTCCGCTTCCCATGCTCACGCGAGCTATCCGCTCAAAGTGAGCGCCGAATAGGAGGGGCTTACGGGCCAATCCTGCCGGTAGGACGCTGACGTCGTCCGTTGCCTTGCACTACCCGCGCCTGCCACCCATCTCGAGGGTGGCAGGCGCGTCACGTTTATACTTATATTTTAATAATTGATTTTTACTTTTTTTGTTTTACCGTAATAAACGGCTGTGTTCTATA
>CAYHZS010000040.1:0-7257 GCA_964361185.1 uncultured Candidatus Saccharibacteria bacterium | reverse complement strand
CGCCCCATGCTCACCGTTTCGGAGGTCAAAAATAATCTTAAGGCTTATAAAAAAAAGGTGGGGAAAATTATTAATCTAAAAAAGGCAGAATTTCACTACAACTCCAAATGGCTCAAAAAACTTGATTTCAACGACGTGGCGGAGCTGGCGGAGTGTTTTTCAGTGCAACAAATGTCGCACAGGAGGAATTTCGCGGATAGGATGGAGAGAGGAGAAGAAATATCCTTGCGCGAATTTTTGTACCCGCTTATGCAAGGCTACGATTCGGTGGCGATTAGGGCGGATGTTGAGCTTGGAGGATTCGACCAACTCTTCAATCTAAAAGCCGGACGCGTGATACAAAAACATTATGGACAACCGGAGCAGGATATAATGGTTGGCGTAATGCTCGAGGGGACGGATGGCCGGAAGATGTCCTCATCGTGGGGGAATATCATCGGCATAGACGATGAGCCGAACGATATGTATGGCAAGACCATGTCTTTGAGCGATGACCTTATTGGTAAGTATTTCAGTCTATGTACAAGGTTGAGTGAAAACGAAGTAAGAGAAATAATTTCCGGAAGCCAGAATCCACGCGACCACAAGGCGCGCTTGGCTTATGAATTGGTAAAACTCTATCACGGTGAAAGACAAGCTAAAAAAGCGGAGAATAATTTTGCTCTAGCTTTTCAAAAGAGAGGGATTCCGGAAAATATCAGAGAGATTTACTTTTCTCCGGGAGACCTCCTCGTGAATGTTTTGCTTACAGAAAAAATAATTTCATCAAAGAACGACTGGAAGCGCCTGGTTTCGGGCGGAGGGATTGAAATAAACGGAGAAGTCGTTAAAAATATCTACGTGATGGCGGAGGGAGCACAACTTCTCCGTGTCGGGAAAAAACGATTTGTGAAAATCAAAGCAAAATAAAACAGGCAAAAACAGAAAAGTCCGCACCCGCGGACTTTTCTGTTTCCTGGAAAAACTAATCAACCTCGGAATCCTCCTCGTCAATCTGGAGGTCGTCGCCTATTTCGTCTAGAAGGTCGTCACCCATTAAGAGAGCATCCTCCTCGTCCAAAACGGCTTCCGGGTCTGCGAATTCGTCGTTCATAATTACTTTGAGATAAATCGTTACTTTTAAACTTAATCCTTTTTAACAAAAAGCCATTTATCACGCAAGCCGCTTACTTTAAAATGGTGGATAACTCAATAAGTACAAGAGGAACAAACCAAAAAAACAGGGATTTCTCTAAAACGGCCAAACCACTGCTTAGGTGTTAATAATGTGTGCAAATCTCGGTAAGTGTTGGGAAATAAGGATTTTTAACTAAGGATAATCCACTGCGAGGACTTGTCTGCCAATCAATATTTCCTTGTTTCAGCGTATATGAGCAAGACAAGTAATTCCACAGGCGATGGCGTCCATTTCGTCGTCTGAGGAAACCTTCTTTTTAACAACAATTAGTTTCTCGACCATGTTATTGATTTGGTCTTTGGTGGCTTTGCCGTATCCAGTTACCGCTACTTTTATCTGCAGGGGAGTATATTCGTGGATCTTAAGTTTTGCTCGCGCTGCTTCATAAAGAAGAACCCCGCGCGCCTCGGAAACCTTCATGGCGGTTTTTTGGTTGGCGGTAAAAAATAAGGTTTCAATGGCCAGGGCGTCGGGTTTAAATTTTACTATCATTTCGCGCACTTTGTTTCCCAGCATCAACAATCTCTCGGGAAAAGGAAAGGAAGCTTTTGTTTTGAAACACTCCGAGTAAAGCAATTCTTCTTTTTTACCGCGGGTGTTTTTTTCAAGCACTGCGATTCCCAATCTTTCAAATCCGGGATCGATCGCGATTACGCGGAAAGTCGTAGGTCGTAGACCTGCCCGCTTAAGTTTTTGTTGCTCAAAAATTTTGGCGGGTAAATAGATTGTAGATTTAGTTCCCATTTGTATAAACGGCTTGCACATCGTCGCGCTCCTCAAGAAGTTCAATTATTTGAGAAAGATTAGCGCCCTCCTCTTCACTTAATGGAATCATGTTTTGCGGAACCCAGTCTGTTCCAATGTGCGCGAAAGCCCAGGAAGCCGCGCCTTGCGCGGCAAAAGTGGCGCCGTGTTCGGAAAGCAAATGTTTTATTTCTTGAGCCGAACGGTTTTTGCTGTCGGTCAACCCTTCAATAATTATGGCACATCCGCCTGGGCCATAAGCTTCATATATTACCTCAAAAAGTTCGCCCATATCCGCGCTCACTCCTTTTTTTACCGCGCGCTCAATTGTGTCCTTGGGCATATTTTCCTTCTTTGCTTTTTCTATGATTGTGCGGAGGGCAGGGGAATTAACATCGCCTTTCGCGCGTTTTGATTCCTGTGAAATAAAGCGGGAGAGCTTACCGAAAACCTTGCTTCGTCTCGAGTCTTCGCTCCCTTTCTGTCTTTTGATTTGCGCCCACTTTGAATGTCCGGACATGGCTGATTTTCTTAACGAGCGAAGCGAGTTCTAGAAAATCGCCACCCCATCATATTTTTACTGTTATGTTTTTTAATAATTTCACTATACCACTAAGTATATTTTTATCCCGCGAGGCGCGTGTCCGAATAGGACAACCCTCTATGGGCGGAGCACCTCGCGGGTAATTTCTTTTTAAAAATATGGCTGGGGTAGGATAGTTTTCTACAAAAGTTTTTTCTGGCTCTCAATCGGGGTCTCCAAACCCAGATGTTCATAGGCCCTGGGCGTTACCAGACGCCCGCGGGGGGTTCTCTCCAAAAGGCCGAGCTGGATTAAATATGGCTCCAAAACTTCTTCTATAGTGGCTTCTTCCTCGGAAATTGCTGCGGCAATGGTGCCCAAGCCCACCGGCCCTCCCCGGAACTTCATGGCGATTGTTTCCAAAACGCGCCTGTCCGAAGGAGTAAGTCCTAAATTATCTATTCCCAAAAGATTAAGGGCCTCCGTTACCGCTTCTTTTGACAATTCTTTTTTATGAACCTGGGCAAAATCGCGCGAACGCTTGAGGAGATAATTCGCAGTGCGCGGGGTAAACCTGCTTCTTTTTGAAATTTCAGCAATCGCCTCCGGTCTAATTTCTGCTTGGAGAATCTTGGCCGAGCGCCTGACTATTTTTCCGATTTCTTCCTCGGTATAAAATTCCAGGCGGAAAGTTCCCCCCGAAAAACGTGAACGGAGAGGGGAAGAAAGCAGGGCCACCCGCGTCGTAGCGGCAATTAAGGTGAATGGAGGCAAATCAAGCTGTATGGTTCGCGCCGAAGGACCCTTGCCGATGATAATGTCGAGAGAGCCTGATTCCATGGCGGGGTAAAGAATTTCTTCCACCATTTTGTTCAGCCGGTGGACTTCATCTATAAATAAAATATCGCCCGGAGAAAGATTTGTAAGAATAGAAGCCAAATCGCCGACTTTTTCAATTGCCGGACCGGAAGTGATTTTAATCTGCCGTCCGGTTTCATGAGCTATCAAATGGGCGAGGGTGGTTTTGCCAAGTCCTGGCGGGCCGTAAAATAAAATATGTTCAGGAGGATGATTTCGTTCGCGGGCGGCGGTAAGCAGTATGCGCAGGTTTTCCTTAATTACATCCTGCCCTATATAATCGTCCCACTTTGAGGGGCGAAGAGCATTATCCAGAAACGAATCGGGTTTTTTTAATTCGTTTATTTCCTCGTCTTCAATTTTATTTTTGTTGGCCATTTAATTAACTATTCTCTATTTTGGCACATCTTGTCCCTTAGTGAGCTTTGCTCTACTATGGGATTGACAAGAGTAAAAATATATGATAGTGTGTTCTCGATAGGTTCAATTCATTATATCATTTCTGGTTATTTACCCGCCTAAGTTTTTGCCCCGCAAAAATTTTGGAGGGACGCATAAATCTCTAAGCAACCAGGCTTAACCGTCTATCGGGGACGTTTCGTAGGACACTCTGGTTACCCTCGGGTTCTTACTGTGGTTATCCTGTTCCACGTTCCTAACTTTTAACGTTCGCGTTAAAAGGGTTACTTAGAGATTTATGCGCTTGATACAAGTAGCAGAGGAATTTTCCAACAGGTTCTTTGAAGCGGGAGGAAACATGGTTAAGGTAATCGCAACCGCTACTCTGACCGACAAACAAACAGCCGAATTTTTTAGGTCTTATTTTGACCTCAATCATAGAGACAGGGTGGTATCGGAAGATAAGGGAAACAACGAACATTTTGTTTTATTGGAAGCCGAGGGGGCTTGGGCAAATGTTCTTTTGTTATCCCTCACCGAAGGCTCCCTGAAAAGTTGGGGCGATAAATTCGAAATCAAAAAAACATAGGTCCCGTCGACTACAAATGTGCCGCTCACGGGGAGCGGCTTTCTTTTTGTCTGTTGTGGGTTGTAAGTTGTTGGTTTATTCCATCTCCACCACCCTTTCCAATTCTTCAAGGGAAGTGATTCCTTTCAGCACCTTCACAACCCCATCCTCGGCCATATCGAGCAAAGACTGAGATTCCGCGGCTTTTTTAATTTCGCGCTCACTCGGGTTAGTCATCATAATTTTTTCTATATTTTCATCCGCCACGATTCCCTCATATATTCCTATTCGGCCCTTGTATCCGGTTCCATTGCATTTCTCGCATCCTACGGCGCGCCAAATTTTTTCCCCCGTGCTGTTTTTCCCTATCTCCTCGAGCGCGTAGTTTTTGCTTTCTTTTTTTATGCGCGCCAAAGTCGAGACAATCACGGCTTCCTCCTCTTTGTTGGGCGAGTCTTCTTTTTTGCATATCTCACAAAGCTTGCGGACTAGACGTTGGGCGAGAGAGATGTTTAAGGCGGAGGAAATAATTTTCGGATTAATCCCCAGGTCTATAAGGCGGGGGATAGTCCCCGCGGCATTATTGGTGTGGAGGGTGGAAAAAACCAGGTGTCCGGTCAAAGCGGCATTGATGGCAGTAGTGGCCGTTTCCCCGTCTCTTATTTCGCCGACCATTATCACGTCTGGATCCTGACGCAAAACCGAGCGTAGCCCTCCGGCGAAAGTGTAGCCCTTCTTTTCCTCCACTTGCGTTTGGGTTATTCCGGGGAGGTGGTATTCGATAGGGTCTTCAATAGTAATGATTTTCGTGCCCGGGTCGTAAATTTTTTTGAGCACCGCGTAAAGCGTCGTGGTTTTTCCGCTTCCTGTCGGTCCAGTAGTGAGGATTATTCCGTTTGGCTTCCTTATCTCGCGTTCTATTATTTTAAGCAATCGCGTGTCGATGCCGAGTGATTCAAACGGCACGGAAATGGATTTCGGGTTGAGTAGGCGGAGGACGAAAGATTCTCCATATGAACCCGGGAGAACAGAAGTTCTTATTTCGATTTCCGTACCGGAAATTTTTATGGAAAAACGACCATCCTGGGCGGAATCTTTGACGTTTAATTTGAGCCCGGAAATGAGCTTGATGCGCGACTCGAGAAGCTTGTAAGTATCGAAATCTAAAGACATGATAGTATCTAAGACTCCATCTAGGCGGAAACGTAGTCTGACCTTTTCTTCCTCCGGCTCCACGTGAACGTCGGAAGCATCCACGGCGATTGCCCCGGCCAGAATTATCTCAAGCATGGCTGAAATCTTGTGGCTCTTTGACCCCTTCATTACGTCCTCAACCGTTTCGCGGATGTCTTTTACATTTTTTATTTTTTCAACGATTTCACCCAAAAATTCCGTGGAGATGTCGAGTATTCCCGACCTTGATTCAAAAGACTGCGAAATGTCTTTGTAGCGACCCCAGGCGCGACCTAAGCTCGCGTTTGACGCCATGTATAAGAAGGGAATGTATCCTTTTGACTCGAGCTCGCTTAAAACTATTTTCATCTCTTTTTTCCCGGGAGAGATGACCGCTATATAAAGTTTTTTACCAATGGCTTGAAAAGCGGCCATGCCAGCAGACCGGGCGCGTGTCTCGGGAATAAGGCGGAGAGCGTCTCCTTCTATGGAAACGCCGGAGAGGTCAATGAAGGGGATATTGTATTTTCCGGAGAGCATTTTCACCAAATCCTCCTCCTCCCTTTTCCGGAGCTCTTCCAAACGCTCATCCCTTTTTTCTTCGTCAAAATGAGGCAAAGTGGTCATTTTCTTATCTATATTATACCGCGAAAAGCCTTTAAATACGGTGGATTTTACCCCTTGACAAAAAGGTCTAAATATGATACAAATAAGCCAGATCCGGCAATCGCTGGACCCCATTGAAAAAGGAGGAACGCCATGTTCCGCAATATCATTTCGCTGGTCGTTTTGCTCGCCGCGTTCTTCGCGGCGGGGTGCACGCAGGTCCCGGTTCGCCCGAGAAGCGAACCGTCAAAGCAGGTCACCATCGATTGGGTTCGTCCGGCTCCCGATCTCCCGAAGGGGACGAAGGGAGTGGAAGTAGTCCAGTTGATGAAAACCGTTCCCGAAATCTGCGAGGTGGAGACAAACGAAGAAATTCTCCCGATCGCAACGAGGGAAGGGGAAAGCGTCTCGGTGAAGGAACAAGTCGTCAAGATTCGCTCCCTCACCAATTGCCCGCAAGCGTTCCGTCCAGCACGGGGCGGGGCGTACAGGCAATCGGCGTCAGCATCATCGGTGAACCTTCCCTCACAAGGGTCGGTGGTGATGAGGAACGCAGATCCGTATCTCAACGGACGTCTAATTGACCCCCGATCCCTCGCCAACTTCGGCGGGCCGGCGGTCTACATCTCGCCGTCGTACTAGGGCGAGAAGATGTCGTCACAGCCGGTCAGGGGTTCCCTGACCGGCTTTATTTTTGAGAAACGGGATAGGTTTGGTGGTATTTCACCAAGTGGTGCCAAATGTGGTGGACGAATACATACGCTTGACAAAAACAAAAAGAAGTGATAGAACCAGCGTAGCTAGAAACTGCACATCACACAAGGAGGAACGCCATGTTTCGTATCATTCTCGTTTTGGCTTTTGTGGCATTCTCGGCTTGGGCCGAGGCTGTCGTAGCACCAAGTGGCAAAGGGGAAAATATGTTTCCATCCGAGAAGGAGTGCATAAACGCGCTCTCATCGACCGGGAACTATATCATCTACCAGCCGAAATACTTCGACCACAAGGCCGACAAGTCTGTGGACGGGGTGGGCAGGGTGAATATGCCGCTTCCGAAGACCGCCTGCGTCCATATGTGGACGCGCAATAAGTGGCAATGGGTCGTTCAATCGGCTGGCACAGCCATGAGGGCGGAAAAGAAGAAGGACGGAACTTTCCTAATCTACGCCCGCGACGATTGCGGGAACAAGATAAAAGCCATTGCTTATC
>CAYHZS010000039.1:0-7283 GCA_964361185.1 uncultured Candidatus Saccharibacteria bacterium | reverse complement strand
TTGAAACCGGACAGTATCTAATTATTGACGAAATCACTTACCGGTTTGAGACTCAGAAGCGCGGGGATGACATTATTTTGAAAAAACCTCGGCAAGGAGACGAGTATCTGATAAAACGGGTCATCGGCTTGCCAGGAGATACCATAAAAAGTGTTGGCGGAGTAATCTCGGTAAAAGAAGTCTCGGGCGATGAAAGCAAGAGCTTGAACGAAGCCTACGTAATAAACAGAAGTACTGATGATTTTAATACGACAATCGGAGAAAACGAATATTTCGTCATGGGTGACAACCGCCCAGTCTCGCTTGATTCCCGTTTTATCGGCCCTGTGCCAAAAGATCACATTGTCGGCAGAGCAATACTCCGCCTTTTCCCGTTTAATAAAATCGATTTATTCCCCGGGTTTATTAACAATTAGCCGTTCCGCAAAATGACCGCACAAAAAAAAGAAAAAAAGACATCATTCACTTCCCCTAAGGGAATGCGTGACATAATTGACGAGGAATATTACGCCTACCAGGGGCTATTTGAAAAAGCGCAGGAGGTTGCCATTTATTACGGATTCAAACCTATCGAAACCCCGATACTTGAGAAGGAAGATGTTTTTACCGCGAGTGTCGGAGAAGGCACGGACATGATAGACAAAGAAATGTACACGCTCAAGACCAAGGGCGGAGATCATCTTGCCATGCGTCCCGAAGGCACAGCCGGAGTGATGCGTTCCTACATAGAGCGCGGGATGCAGTCGCTACCCCAGCCAGTAATGCTCTACTACAGCGGACCGTTCTTCAGGCACGAGAATACTCAGCGGGGACGCTTCCGGGAATTTTATCAGTTCGGTATCGAAATTTTGGGGGCGGAAAAAAGCATCGCTGACGCCATTATCATACGCACCACGGTGACCATACTAAGCGATGCCGGTTTTGAAAACATGATTCTGGACATAAATTCCATAGGAGACAAGGAATGCCGTCCTGCGTATCTCCGCGAGCTTGTGAGCTACTATAAGAAACACTCGGATGTCATCTGCTCAAACTGCAAAGACCGGCTACGAATAAACCCGATGCGCGTCTTGGACTGCAAAAATCCGAAATGCTCCCCTCTTAAAGAAAGCGCTCCTGATTCAATTTCGTATCTTTGCCACGACTGTAAGGCGCATTTTAAAGAGGTGCTGGAATATCTTGAGGAGATGGGAATTTCCTACCGCATCAATAAAAATCTAGTCCGCGGACTTTCCTATTACACAAGAACAGTTTTTGAAATTCTGGAGATGCCAAACGACAAAAAAGAAGATAAGAAAAGTGCTAAGAAAGAGGCGGAAATGGTTACAGCAAGCGCCGAGATACCGGAGGTGGAGCAAGAAATCCTTACCCCTTTGGTCATAGCCGGCGGTGGAAGATACGATTATCTGGCAAGAGCCCTAGGTAGCAAGAAGGACGTACCATCTGTCGGGAGTTCCATAGGAATGGACAGGATTATTCTTTCGCCAAATCACAAAAAACTCTCCCCCAGAATACTGAAAAAACCAAAAGTTTATTTTATTCAGCTCGGATTTGAGGCAAAATTGAAAAGCCTCTCCATAATTGAAATTCTCCGCAAAGCGCGCATACCCACAATGCAGGCCCTGTCCAAGGACAGCATAACCGCGCAATTGGGAACAGCCGAACATCTGGCCATTCCTTACGTGATAATTTTCGGACAAAAAGAAGCGCTTGAAGGCTCGGTTCTAGTTCGGGAAATGGAAAAGCGCTCTCAAGAAAGCGTTAAGATAGAAGAGCTGGCGGAGTACTTAAAGAAAATCAAATAACTGCTAAAATCTTGCGAATGGCGGGCTCTTGTGTTAAGGTGTTTCTGTTCACCCTGTTAAATAATCCAGCCGTAAGCTGGTCAAGGCAGGGCAAATTATAAAACAATCTTTAGCAAACTTAATCTCCAGTACTTACGGCTGGATTAGACCACTGGTCTATTTAACAGGGTAAATGTCACGAACTATAGTTGAGGTCAGCAAAAACCAAAACGAATCCAGCGTTAATTTGATTCGTCGCTTTACCAAGCGCGTTCAGGAATCAGGCGTTTTGAATCGCGCCCGGAGCACCCGTTATAATGAGCGCCCGAAGTCAAAACTTTCGCGTAAAAATTCCACTTTGATGAGCATGAAAAAACGCAAAGAGATAGAACGCTTAAAAAAACTAGGCAAACTGCCCGACCGACCGGCTAAAGGAAGAGGTAGGTCACGGTAAAAAACGAATCGTCACGGGACAAAAGATAAATGAAAGAGCGTTCGGGCAATATTTTCATAAATAATTTTTCAAAAGGCAAGCCTCCACGCTTGCCTTTTGATACTTTAAAGAAAGCCGTACTCGGTGATAAATATGAGCTATCCGTAGCTTTCGTGGGAAGCGCCGAGTCAAAAAAGTTGAACAGTAAATACAGGAACAAGCGCAAGCCGGCCAATATACTTTCTTTCCCCCTGTCCAAAACCGAGGGTGAAATAATTATTTGTCTGCCGGAAGCAAAGAAAGACGCTCCCAAATTCGGACTCAAATACGAAGAATTTATTCCTTTTCTGTTTATCCACGGATTGCTTCATTTGAAAGGTATGCGCCATAGTAGTAAGATGGAAGATAAAGAGGCCGCAACTTTTAGGAAGTTTGGGTTTTGTCGTTGATTTGCTTAATCGCGAGAAACTTGGCTACCACTCTTGATTGGCGGCTTAATGTTTAATGTCTAATTTTTAATTTTTAAACAATGTTTAAAAATTAATTCATTTGATTTATTTATTTATAAATTTGAAATTTATCATTTAAAATTACCAAACAGAGTGACCCGCAAGATAACCGTCGGAATTGATATCGGAACTTACTCCACTAAGGTTGTTGTCAGTGAGTACGTAAAAGACCAGCCTTTCCCGATAATTATAGGAACCGGTTTTGCCGAAAGCGAAGGATTGCGGAGGGGATATATCATAAATTTTGAAGAAGCAGTTAAGAGTATAAAAAAGGCGGTTGGTGAAGCAGAAAGAGTCTCTAAGGTAAAAGTTAAAAACGCCTATGTATCTATGGGGGGGATAAGCCTAGAGTCAGCAGTAGGACACGGCCAATCGGTCATATCGCGCGCTGATGGAGAGGTAACGGATCTAGACGTAAAGAAAGCTCTCGAAGAAAGCGAGAAGGAGCTGGGCGATCTCAAAAATAAACGAATCATCCATACCGTACCGGTCAGGTTCAAGCTTGATGGAAAAGAAACCCTAGGCCGGCCAATCGGACTAAAAGGCCTTAAGCTTGAAGTAAAGACCCTGTTTGTCGTTTGTCTGAACCAGCATTTTGAAGATCTGATAGAGGCCGTTGAAAGCGCCGGCGTGGAAGTTCTTGATATCGTCGCCTCTCCCCTTGCCGCAAGCATGGTGAGTCTTACGAAAAGACAGAGAAATGTCGGCTGTATTTTGGTCAATATAGGTGCGGAAACTGTTTCTATTGTCGTATATGAAAACGATATTCCGATTTCGCTTGATGTCTTCCCTATCGGTTCGACCGATATTACTAATGATATGGCTCTCGGACTCAAAATCGCGCCTGAAGAAGCGGAGCGGATAAAAATTGGAGGAAATTCTGAAACTTACTCAAGAAGAAAGCTGGATGAAATTATTGAGGCGAGACTCTCCGACATATTCGAACTTATTGAATCTCACCTGAAAAAAATCGGCCGAAATGGTCTCCTCCCTGCGGGGATAATCCTGACCGGAGGAGGTTCCGGTATTTCCACCATAGAAGACCTAGCCAGAGCCTCTCTTAAACTCCCCGTGAAGGTATTTGACAGGCAGATTGCCGATCAGACCAAAGGGAAGATACGCGATTCTTCCTGGTTCGTGGCCTATGGACTTTCACTTTTCTCCGGCACCGGCACAGCCATTGAGGAAAGCGGGCTACTCAAGGATTTAAAACGCCTTTTCGGTAAAACCAGAAACGCACTGGCCTCCGGAACCAGGCAGCTTTTGCCATAAAACGTATAACTCACAACGTGTAACATTTAACACTAAAATAACAAAATACGTTGTCTTTTAAGAGTTTGATGCCCTTCTTGCGCTACATGTTATAAGTTTCATGTTACGTAAAATGGCATGTTGCGCGCTATATGCCATTTGATATTATATAGGGCACATTAAACATAATAGGCTTTTACAAGCTACCAGAATAATATGCCCAAAATAAACCCGGAGATTGAAAGTTTTGCCAGAATTAAAGTAGTCGGAGTCGGAGGATCGGGTAATAACGCGCTCAACCACATGGTTAATTCCAAGGTTTCTGGGGTGGAATTCATAGCCATTAACACAGACACCCAAGATCTCCACCATTCTCTCGCCAAGAAAAAAATCCACGTCGGCAAGAATTTGACTAAGGGACTTGGAGCAGGAATGAATCCGGAAATCGGAAAAAAGGCAGCTGAAGAGACCAAGGAAGAAATTCAGGATGCGATGAGCGGCGCAGATATGGTCTTTATCGCCTGCGGTATGGGCGGAGGCACCGGTACGGGAGCCGCTCCCATTATCGCCCGCGTCGCCCGCGAGCAGGGAATTTTGGCCGTCGGCGTCGTCACCAAGCCTTTTTTCTTTGAGGGAAGCCAGCGTATGAAAATAGCGGAAAAGGGAATCGAGGAGCTCGAAAACGAAGTTGACGCTCTTATCGTAATTCCGAACGATCGCCTACTTTCAGTAATTACAAAAGAAACAAGTGTAAAATCAGCCTTCGCCATGTGCGACGAGATATTAAGGCAAGCAGTGGAAGGCATCTCCGAACTCATTACTGTTCCTGGCATTATAAATGTGGACTTTGCCGACATACGCGCTGTCATGACAAATGCCGGTTCCGCTTTGATGGGCATCGGTCGAGCTTCGGGAGACAAGAGGGCCGAAAATGCCGCCAATGCCGCCATCAATTCTCCGCTCCTCGACATTGCCATTGACGGAGCCAAAGGGGTTCTCTTTACCATTGCTGGAGGAGAAGACCTGGCCATGAGCGAGGTTCAGGATGCGGCCAAAATTATCACCGAATCCATAGACAAGGATGCCAAAGTTATCTTCGGCGCTATCAAGGACGACAAACTGAAGAAAGATGAGATTAAAATTACCGTCATCGCCACTGGTTTCCCGACTAACCTTCCGCGCAAATCTTCCTTATTCCAGATAGGGGGAAAAGACAAGGACGATAAAAAAGAAGAGAAGAAAGAATCTCCTCTGCCTTTAATACAGGATGTGACTAAAAAATCAGAAAATAAAAACGACGGTGTAATTGGAGAGGATGATGACTGGACGGCCGTGCCTGCATTCTTGAGAAGGAACAAAAAATAGTAAAAATAGTCTATAGTTGGTAGACTGTAGTCTATAGAAATGGATACGGGACAACCAAAAGGATACAAGAATCTAAAAGTTTGGCAAAAATCAGTTGAGTTGGCGATCGCCATCTATAAACTTACAGAAGAATTTCCTAAATCGGAAATATATGGGCTAACGTCCCAAATGCGTCGGGCATCTATTTCTGTTTCATCAAATATTGCCGAGGGAAGCCGTCGCCGAAGCAACAAAGATTTTTCACATTTTCTTGTTATGGCACAAGGTTCTGGCTCGGAATTGGAAACCCAAATAGAGATTGCTAGAAAATTATCCTTCGGTAAGAAAATTAATTTCACCGAGATAGATTTATTATTAGATGAAATAATGAGAATGCTTAGTTCTCTTATTAAAAGCACAAACCTATAGACGACAGACTATAGACTCTAAACTTCCCTATGACTTATGATTTGATAATAATTGGTGGCGGGCCAGCGGGCGCGGCGGCAGCGGTTTATGCCGCGCGAAAACAATTGAGGACTCTGCTTATTACTGAATCCTTTGGCGGACAATCCGTAGTTTCGGAAAAAATAGAAAATTGGATTGGCACGCCGGCCATCTCTGGCTTGGATCTTGCTGAAAACCTTAAAAAACACGTGGAGACTTACGCGGGCGATATTTTGTCGGTAGCGGAAGGCGAAAGAGTTAAGTCGATAAAAAAAGACTTGCCTACCGATCAGACAGGCGGAGATATTTTTACCGTCACCGCGGAATCGGAAAAAATATTTTCTGCCAAGACGGTTCTTGTCGCGACGGGAAGCGGAAGACGGAAACTTGACGCTAAAAATGCGGACGTTCTTGAACATAAAGGTCTCACCTACTGCGCGTCTTGCGACGGGCCGATGTTTTCCGGGGCCGATGTCGCGGTTGTGGGCGGAGGCAATGCCGCCTTTGAAACGGCCGCCCAGCTTTTGGCCTACGTTAAAAGCGTTACCCTTCTTAACCATAGCGATGGTTTTAAAGCTGATCCGGTGACTGTTGAAAAAGTATTATCGAATCCGAAAATGAAAGCTGTTGATAATGCCGAGATGGTTGAAATTAAAGGGGACAAATTCGTGAGCGGGCTTGTATATAAAAACCGTAAAACGGGAGAAGTCTCAGAACTTTCGGTCACGGGAATATTCGTCGAAATAGGCCAGATTCCGAATACCGGATTTGTCAAAGACCTAGTGGAAATGGATCCGTACAACAGAATCAAAATTGATGCCAGAAGTCAAAAGTCATCCGTGCCTGGCATTTGGGCCGCGGGCGATTGTAGCGATATTTTATACCACCAAAACAACATAGCCGCCGGCGACGCCGTAAAAGCGGTTGAGGATATCTATCTCCACCTCCACGCAAAATAATAAAAAGCCACACGGGCGCGGCTTTTTTGTTTATGAATGCTTGTTGCCCGCTACTTACCAATTCGAACGGTAGTAACGAGAAAGCGCTTCTTCACGGCGGGCTATTGCCTTCTTGTCCTGTTCAAGCAAGCAGGAAGTGCACCATCCGCATCTGCAAGAATGCACGGCCGGCAAGTAGCTAGCTTTGACCGTAGAAGGAGCTCCGTTATTGCCACTTTTCTGCTTGAACTTTTTACCGGCCTCGGCCGCATACCTATCTTTCCGCTTCTGTTTTTCACTCCGGCCATCGGCTTTCTTCTTGCCACCCTGTTTGCGTGATATGCCGGCCTTACCACCACCCTGGTGCTGCTGTCCGGCAACCTTCACTTGCGACCCTTTATTTTTCATTTCTATGCCCCTCTCTTCTGGAAGTTGGATAGGTGTGGATTACAAAACTAAACTAGAGATTAACAAATAGGTAATTTTTTGTCCAATGAAATATTTCCTGCCCAAAAATAACGTTAATGACGTCCTCCCCGCACTCGCGTGCGGGGTTTCCTTTGGGTCTCATGAGAAT
>CAYHZS010000038.1:0-7810 GCA_964361185.1 uncultured Candidatus Saccharibacteria bacterium | reverse complement strand
AATTTTAAAAGGGGGCCAAGTACCGCAACATGTTTGTCCATATGCTTATCTTGATCCGAGCATAAAACAGGACGTGCAAAAGAAAATCATTGCCTTGTATAAGGCATGGGAAGATTATGTTGGCGACCCGACGCTCTATGATGAATCTGAAAGTACTCCCGGCTGTTTGACCCTAGACCCAATAGATGGTTGATTTTTAAGATTTAGTTTTTTATACATATTTTAATCAAATTAAAATTCTTATATAGCTAAAACAAGTCCTAACATCCTCTAGTCAGTAGAGCCAGAATAAACAGATGCCGTACATTCATGTCAAAGTTTCGGCGGGGGAGAAAAAAGAAACTTTTAAAAAACTGAAAGCTGACCATTTCGTCGTTTCGGTCAAAGAGCCAGCCCTGCGGAATCTTGCCAATAGGCGCGTTTTAGAGCTTGTGGAGAAGCATTTCGGAGTACTGAAGGGTAAGGCGCGTCTTATTTCCGGCCACAGGAGCCCGAGTAAAATAGTACGGATAGAAATAGACTAAATGTATACAAGAAATCAACATTCCAACATTCTACAGAATGTTGGAATGTTGGTGGCGTTCTGGCATATCCAACTCCCAAATAGATTTGTCCAGAAACTTTTTAGTTGGTATAATACACAACAAATAATAAGCCCCTGATTTCATGAGGATTACAAACATCAAGGCGAGCCAGATGGAACTGACACCGGCGATTGCCGATTATGTGAATAAGCGCGTGGGGATGCTTGAAAAAATAGTTTCTCCAGATGACACATCCGCCTATGCGTCGGTGGAAGTGGGAAAATCAACCAAACACCACTCGCAAGGAGATTATTTTTTTGCGGAAATAAATGTTCATATAGCCGGTAAAGATTTCCGCGCCGTGGCCGAGAAAGATGATTTATACGCCGCCATTGATGAAGTAAAGGACGAAATAATCCGTGAGATAACAGGATATAAAAATAAGCGAAGGACGCTTGTGAGGAGGGGAGGGGCGGTCATTAAGAATGTCTTAAAAGGAATCGGGGGAATTGGAGGCAGGATAAAATCTTTCCGCTTCAACCGTTCCAGAAAATAATGTTCAATCAATCATATACCAACTGGATACTTTTTTTTGTAGCGCTGACTGTCTCGGTTTCGGGCATTTATTATTTCATTAATTTAACCATGGAGGAATCCGACAGGCTTGTAGCAAGCGTGCTCGCCCTTCCTCCGCCTCAAAGCAGAATGAATACAAACACACAGATTAATACTGACAGTCCGACGACTGGAGCGATAATTAGAACTAATTATGGAGAAATCGAGGTTTCATTTCAAAACACAGCGCCGAATACGGTGGCCAATTTTGCCAAATTGGCGCAGGCTGAGTTTTATAATGGAACCAAATTTCACCGCGTAATAAAAGGATTCATGATTCAGGGAGGAGACCCTCTTTCCAAAGACGATTCCCTAAAAGACAGATGGGGGACAGGGGGACCGGGTTACCAATTCGCGGACGAGCTTTCCGGACAGGAAAAATATCCGCAAGGCACTTTGGCTATGGCCAATGCCGGACCGAACACCAATGGTAGCCAATTCTTTATCGTAACAGCGAGCCCCGAAGCTCCGCTCCCGCCCTCGTACACTGTTTTTGGTCGTGTAGTAAAGGGAATGGATGTGGCGCTTAAAATAGAGAAAGTGCAGACTGGGCCTAATGATCGGCCGGTAAAAGACGTGATACTTGAGAAGGTGGAGCTGAAGTAGTCTTAGAGCTTAGAACGTATAGCGTAGAACATAGCGCTTAAGCCTAGAGGGTTAACAACATACCAACATTCTGCAGAATGTTGGTATGTTGTTTTGTAGTAGCTTATATTCCACGCAAGAAATCTGAATAATCCATTTCCTTTTTTCCATCAGGGAGAACGCGGTTTATTTTGAATTCTCCTGCCTGCCACGTTGCATTTGGCGCAGGCGAGCCTTTTTTAAAAGAAGCATTTTTTACTAATACTCGTATTTGTTCGCCATTTTTTCGCGTGGTGAAAAAATATGTCCCCGGCCAGCCGGAGTAGGCTAGGTATTTGCGGTAGTTAGTTTCGGGCGAATCATTCAAATCAATCAGGCCGTTTTCTTTCGTGATTTTTTTGGTAAAAGTTGCTTCGGAGTGATTTTGTTCTTTGTATGTTGCTGTGCCGTTCAGAATTTTTGGGATTGTTTTGACTAAAAGATTTTTGCCGAGTCCATTCAGCCGGTCGCGCAATTCCGGCGCTGTTTCGTTTTCTCCAATTTCAGTTTTCTCTTTCGCCACTATAGGCCCAGCGTCCAATTCAAAAGCCATTTTTTGTATTGAAACGCCAGTCTCCTTTTCTCCATTCAAAATTGCTGATTCCACGGGCGTGGCGCCACGGTATTTGGGGAGCAAGGAATAATGGATATTGAAAGTGCCATATTTTGGAATATCTATAATTTCTTGCGGGAGTATTTTGCCGTAGGCGACGACGATGAATAGCTGACAGCTTTTAGCTTTTAGCTTATAGGTGAATTCAGAATTCAAATTCAGTGGTTGTAGAACTTCTATACTGTTTTGTTCCGCCCATATTTTGGCGGGAGGGGAGGTGAGCGTAAGTCCGCGCCCGGCAGGCTTGTCCGGCGAGGTGACGACAAGCGCTGGCGTGAAGCCATTTTCTTTCAATTCATCAAGAATTGGAACGACAAGTTCCGGCGTGCCAAAAAAAACAATCTTGGGTGGAGGTTGCGTTTTGTGTGTTGTTGACTGTAACAGAGGGTTCATTTGACTTTGCACATTCTATAACTTATAGCTTATAACCTATAACTTTTTTGAAACATTAATTCGGCATTTTCTTGGGCTATAAGCTACAAGTTTTATGTTTTATGATTTCTGTGGCGGTAAATTCTCCACATCCTTAGCTTTGTCGATGAAAAGCACTCCGTCCAAATGGTCCGTTTCGTGCTGAAATATTTGAGCGAGAAGTCCACTTGCTCCGCGGGTAAATTTTTTGCCGTGCTCATCATACGCTGTTACGGTCGCTTTTTCCGAACGCTTCACTTTGCCGTAAAGCCATCTGACGGAAAGGCATCCTTCCACCTGCCAGGGCTTTTTTTGTGAAAGTTTTGTTAACTTCGGATTTATAAAAGAAATATCAGGATATATTGCTTTGTCACTTGCTGTCTTCTCGGCAACATCCATGTTTTTATTAAGAGCAAAAGCTTTTCCTGAAACCACAAAAATGCGCACTGGTACTCCGATTTGAGGAGCGGCAATAGCTACACCGTCGTGCTCTTTGGCAAGAAGTAATTTCATTTCTGATATAACCTTCTTGATTTTTTTGCCGGAAATATCGGAAATAGCCACCTCATGGGCTTTTTCCCGAAGCACAGGATTTTTAGCTTGAACAATTTTTGCCATATACTTGCTATTATTACCCAGTTATAGAAGAAGCGCTACAGAAGGCTTTCCGGGTTGATGGAAACAATATAACGCGGAGGGAGCGACTTTAAAACAGAAAGAAGCACTTCGTCGACCCACTTGTCGCGAGGGACCTTGATAAGCACGTTTGCCCGAAGTGTTCCATTCGGGTTTTCCTCCCCGGTTAAATATCCCCTGGTTTCGTAATCTTTAATCTTAGAAACTATCTCTGAAGTTTCTTTTTCTGCCCGCTCGCGTTTCGTATTCCAGCTTATTTTAACCAGGACAGTAAACGGAGGATACCCGAAAAATTTCCGCTCCGCTATTTCCTGCCGGTAAAAAGAAAGCAGATCTCCACGAAGTGCATAATCAAAAAATTCGCGTTCCGGATCCTGGGTTTGGATGATTATTGTTTTTTGGGTTTTCGCGCGGAGAGCCAGAATCATTCCGAATATTTTTTCATTTATGCGCAAGTCCGGGATGGTAAGAAAAGAATCTATCCCTAAAAGCGCGCTGGCCTCGACCGGTTTTACAAGATATGGAATGATCATTTCCGTCCCTATAAGGATTGAACCTTCGGTTTCATAGAATTGGGATATTGTCTTGCGTATCAGCTTCTCGTTTTTGGCCGTATCGCTGTCCACATGGAAAATCTGGATTCCCGGGAACTCTTCCCTAAACTCGTCTATGACGCGGATAATTCCAACACCAAGAGGAGCAAGCCTCCAACTTCCGCAACTGGCGCATTTTTCCTCCCCGTCCCTCTCTATGACGCGTTCATTTCCGCATTTATGGCAAAGGAAAAATCTTTTTTTCTTTTTCTCGTGGAGCACGAACGGTGACCCGCATTTTTCACACTTTATCAAGGTTCCGCAGTCATTACAGATTGTGGTTGGGGCAATCCCTCTCCTGCCTGCCACGATAAACATCCGCCCATGCTCACGCCTGTTCATTTCTATAAGAAATTTGAGCTCCCTAGAAAGGGTGGTGAATTTGACAGGCACCCCGCCTTTCTCTGGTTTTTCCGCGGTGTTCCCGGGTGAGCCCTTGTATTTTTTCATATCCACTACTGATCCTTCGGCCGCTGAGAGAGAGCGGAATTTAACGGAGGTGAATTCCAGGAGTTCGTGTTCGTGGTATCTGTAAAGAGTCTCTGGTCTCAAGAAAATGTCACCGAATATGAGTTTAGACCCACTTTCTTCCGCGTAATACTCGAGAAATTTCCGTATGTCCACTTCCGGCCGTCCGATTGTTTTGTAGAAGCGTGAGTTTTCTTTCTCAATAATAATTGTCCGTATATCTTCCCGCGGAATACTTATAAATGAGGCTGTGGCCAGTATGACCAACGGATGTTCCTCTTTTACTGCCTTTTCCCATTCAGCAACTAGAGTCTTTTTAGGCAACGCGCTATGCAAGACTACCGTATATTCCTTGATTCCTTTTTCGAACGAAGCTGCGACTCGGCGCACGTCATCTATAGTAGGGAAGCAAATAAAAACTGAAAATTTCTTAGCGAACTCTTCCCTGACTAGGCTTTTGTATGCTGCCATTCGGTCATCATCTTCCGATTGAAAGGCTAATTTTTCTATTTTCAGCCGCGGTGAAAGTGCGCCAAGCACAGGTGATTTTTGCCGGATTTTTGTAGGGTAGACGCCAAATGCCACTTTTGGAACAAATGTTTGAAGAATACCGCCTATAGGTGTAGCGAAGTATTTGGCACTTCTTCCGGCGGCGCTCACGAATGCCGGCAGAAACATACCTGGCCTTACCTCACCAATTTTTTTGAGAGCAAAAGGAGCTGCCTTGATATTCCCTTTGGCTTCCTCAATATCTTCCGTTTCCACCACTAAAGCGTTTATTTTTCGATTACGCACCGAGGTGACTGCAACAGACCCAAGGGGGATGCTTTTACTGCTCCAGTAAGAAAGGGTGTCTTTGAAGACTCCGCGTGCTATGGGGATGACGGTGACTAGTTTCATGTTTGTTAGAGGGAGAGCGTCGTTTTGTATATGGTCTTGCCGTCTTTGACGTAGAGAATCCCGTCGCTCCCAATGCGGAAATCGGGGTCGCTTCCAGCGTAAACCAAGTTAAAGTTTTGTATTTTTCTGGTGTCTGCCTCTATGGCGTATATTCCATTTTTTCTAGAAAGAATAATAACGTCGTCCCTGTCCGGATAGAAATCAAACGTTTTAATCTTGGTCGAGGACGTGAAGACAGTTATTTTTTCGGCGCATTCCCGCTTGTATTCATCGCAAAAATACGATGGCGCTTTATCTATATCTCCGAGCCATTTGGCGAAGATGGTATCTTTCTCCCTAATCAACTGAATTTTATTGTAAGTTATGGTGGAAGTAGCCGAAGCGGAATTAGTGTAAAGCTCTGCCGAAGGAGGAATCGGTTTTGAGGAGAAAAGAAGAAGCACGTTTTCATACAGCGGATTTTTTTCTCCTTCCACGATGCTTTTGCCTGGAGAAAGTATGGTAGCTAGAATTTCCTCTAGTTTGGGTTCGCGCGGGACAAGGAATGGGTGGGCGTCAGCCACGATTTGCTCACGAACCTTCAGTTCTTTTGACCAGGGCCAATAACCGTCTTTGTACACGAATACGAAATAATTTCCAGGAGTGAGATTTTGTTCAAAAAAATCGCGCTGGATTATGTTAGTAGTTTTGCTCAGTCGGTTGTTTATATATATTTCCGCTCCAATCCCGGGAGACGATATGTAAATACCCCCGGTTTTTACCAGACTGAATTTATCGTCCAGGCGGTATCCGCTCGTATAAAGCATGAGTACGGGGATTGCCAGCAAAAATATAACCAGAAAAAACAGGAAATAGTACCGCCGTTTACGGATAGGCATAGGTTGCATATTTACGATAGTATAATAACAAAATAACAAATAACAAATGAGGAGTTTCCCTTAGTTTGACTACTGCTTAACTTTATATATCATATGTGATATATGAAATCTTCCAAAGGAAACGACACCCAGCAAAAAATCGGATACCTAATCAGGGATCTTAGGGAAAAACGCGGATTTACCCAGGAATCGTTTGCCAAAGAACTTGGCACTTCCCAGTCCGCGGTGGCGAGGATGGAAGCAGGCGGGCAGAATTTCAGCACCAAGGAACTTTTGAAAATCAGCAGGATACTGAACAGAAAAATAGTTACGATTTCTGAATCTCTGGATTTTGAAATAAAAGGAGGAAGGAAGCTTTCCGGAAGCATTACTACTAATTTTTCCAAAAACGGTTCAGTGGTGCTGTTGTGCGCGGCATTGCTTAACAGAAATAAAACAACATTGCGTGGAATCTCACGCATAGAAGAAGTAAACAGATTGATTGAGATAATGGAAAGTATTGGAGTGGGTATCCGGTGGGTCGGGCAAAACAGCGTAGAAATTTCTCCTCCGGATAAACTACTACTCGACAACTTAGACCGGGAAGCGGCCCAAAAAGTGCGCTCCAGCCTGATGTTTATAGGGCCACTTATCCATCGTGAGAAAAAATTCCAATTACCGCACGCCGGCGGCTGCAAAATGGGAAATAGAACAATAGCCGCTCATCGCTATGGGTTGGAGGAGATGGGCGTAAAAATTGCCACCAAAAGCGATTACTACTCTGTGTCTGCGAATAAGCTGAAACCTGCCGATATTGTGATGTATGAAGCGGGCGACACGGCAGCCAACAATATACTTATGGCGGCGGCCCTTATACCGGGAGTGACCGTTATTCGTTTTGCCCCGCCTAATTATCAGGTCCAGGAGCTGTGCTTCTTTTTGGAGAAGATGGGGGTGAAGATAGAAGGCATCGGCACGACTGATTTGACTGTTCATGGAATAGGAGGATTCAATAAACCAATTGAATATTCCAACAGCGAAGATCCGATAGAATCAATGATGTTTATTTCCGCGGCAGTCACGACTGGCTCGAAGCTGTCAATCAAACGATGTCCGATAGACTTCCTTTCCGTGGAACTCATCAAATTGGAGAAGATGGGCCTTATATTCACTGTGTCAAAAAAATATAAGTCATACAACGGCCGTACGAATTTGGTTGACATAACGGTTTTGCCCTCGGAGCTTAAGGCTCTGCCGGATAAAATTCATGCTCTGCCTTATCCGGGTATAAATTCCGATAACTTGCCTTTTTTCGTGCCCATAGCCACGCAGGCCGAGGGAGTGACTTTGATTCATGACTGGATGTGGGAAAACCGCGCGGTTTATTTTACCGAATTGAATCGGTTGGGAGCTCAGGTAACACTGGCTGATCCTCACCGTGTATTTATCACCGGTAAAACAAAGCTGAAAGGGAGCCAGGTGGTATGCCCTCCGGCACTCCGCCCAGCCATGATAATACTCATAGCTATGCTTGCGGCGGAAGGAAAATCGATACTTCGCAACGTTTAT
>CAYHZS010000037.1:0-8158 GCA_964361185.1 uncultured Candidatus Saccharibacteria bacterium | reverse complement strand
CCCGCTACAGCCCCCATCATTTTCGGAGCCATCTTTGAAAACTTCGCTCCCGCTTCCCCGCTCAATTTTTTGGCGACATTGAGCGCGGCAATGATAAAAGCAATCAGGAGAAGATAATTGAAAATAATGCTGACAGTAGTCGCTTCTTTACCCGCTATTGCGGCGGCAAAAGTTACGGCCGTAGAGCCGCTTTCCGTGAGCACGGACATGTCTTTGGTTATGTTGAGCACTATCCATATCAGAATGAAAAAAATCGGAGCAAACAGTGACTGATTGATGAGTTCCTTCTGCCACATTTCCGTGTAGTCTCTAAGTTTTGGCACAAACCCGCCAATAAATCCAATCGGAGAAGTCACCATAAGGAGAATTAGCATAGCGCTCCGCGCCATGAGCATCAAAGCGGCGGCAAAAAAGACAAAAGCCGCGACAATGATGAAAATTGAACCCATTACTCCAATGGCCACAACGCTGGAGAAATCTATCACGATACCGTTACTGTCAAAAAGACCGGGCAGTTTCAGCCGAGACATGAATTGGTCGGATATTCCAGCGCTGGTGAAAGTGCTTCGGTCCGTGAGAAATTCACCGCCGGTAATGCCGGTATAAAACTGGAGAGCCACGACATTAGAGGCGTCTATCACGACCTTGGTGAAGAAAAGACTGAAGTTTATAAGAAGAGCCGAGATGATAATACTCGCCAGAAGTTTTTTCGCGTTGTTTTCCAGCCCGAGTATCGTGTTGATTGACACCCAAAGGAGAATAAAAATGAACACTATGTTCATGAGGTCTCGTATTGTCGCCCAGGTGGCATCTATGTTGAGCTTGTCGGTAAAGGAAGTCAAATTCAAAGTGAAATTCGCGGAAAAATTCAGGAAAAGGCCCGCCATTCGGAGTACCAGGCTTACAATTCTAAGAACGACATTTGCGATAGAAGGAATAAGTCCGCACTCAATCGGGCTGCTCCACCAGGCGCATTTTTCTTCCACCGCGGGTTTTTTGCTGTCCGTCCCGATGTCTTTGACGGAGGAATCTCTCAATATTAATTCGCTTGCTACTGTGGATACTTCAACAGCCTCACTTTCAGGTATACAGTTTGAGCCGGAGAACATATATCCGTTTTGGCAGAGAATACTTGCTCCCGAGGTACCAGCTTCTATTTTTTGGCACTGAAAATTGCTTGTCGGAGTATATCCTTCCAGACACTGTTCCGTATATCCAAATTGGGCATTTACTGTGCCGGCTGGAACAAAGGTGAAGATAAAAACAGCGAGCACTCCAAAAAGTACCCATCCAAGAATACGTATCCCCGATTTTTTATCTGCGGGTTTCAAGTTATACCGCCATTATAGCAAAAGGGAATCGTTTAGCTCCCTTTTTTATCCACCCCGTAGTAGAAAATGCCATTGGGGTCTGAAAATTCTTTAGCAAATGGTATTGTGAATGGATATTGTGGAAATTATATGAAATTGTGGTAAGGCAGTTCCCCAAAAAATGATGATATCTTTACTACAGGGCTAACCCAGCCTGTTTCGGTGTTTTTCGCGGCAGGAGTAATCTTGACTTCGTAGAAAAGAACGATTTTTACGATTTATTGGATGCCTTAATTTTCCAAACATGCTGCTGACAGCGGGTCTCTCTGGCAAGCTTTTGTTTTCTCGCAGGCGGTGAGCTTAATTGCTGTTTCGTCTTTAATCTCATCCATGTCGTTTTTCACCGCGCTAAATTCAACCATGTTTACTTCCCCGACGTCTCCGGCGGTGTGAAATATCCCTGAACTTTTGAGGGCAGAGAATTCCTGGATGATTTCCAGGGTGGCTATAGAACTGATTGCGCTCCCAAGCTCCCTTTCTATTTCTTCTATGGCCAAAATGAGGTCTTCCGATGCCCCTATCTCGTCGTTGAGCGACTCCTTTAATGGGGTAATTTTGTCCGCTGTGGTAGAGATTATGAAGTTAAGGCCCGCGGAGTACACAGGAGGGTCTTCAGAACATGTCCTAAGGGTAGTAAAGTTATTTTCCGCGGCAACCACCAGATCCAAAACCCTTTCTTTGGCACTGATATAATCGATCTCGTCTCTTTTTGATTTAGCTATGTCCGCTAGCGCCGCGGTTTGAGGGTTCGCAGTTCCCGGCGGATAGGTTGGGGGTTGGTTTATGTATGTGCCAACAAAGGTCTGTCCGCCGGGTTGTCCGCTTACAGCTCCCGCTACTACATCAGAAAGAGATCTTAGCCCCATAACCAATACCTGATTGACCAGCGCTTCCGCTATTGCCTCGACAGAGTCCCAGAATGTTTTGGCGAGTTCGCCTTGTCTTATGGGGCTCGTGAGAGAAGTCGTCAGATATTCCGCCGCCGCTTTGCCCGGTGTTTGAGTCACTTCTTTGTTGCACAGCCTTCCACCCATGCCATCATCAACCCACTGGACGCATTTTTTAAACGATAGGAATCCTCCGCTTTGAAGGAGATCTTGCTGGTTCCTCCCGACCGCCTCCGCTTTTCTTCTGGACAATTCATTCTGCGCCTCCAGATATGCTCCATAGATATTATTTTTGTTGTATTGAGTGAGAGAATACCAATTGCTCCATCCTCCTGGGCCCCAGACATTGCCGTAAATAAATTGCCTAGCGTAAGCTTCTCTTGCTTGAGGACTGCTTAAATTTGGAGGACAAGTATTGCCTCCCCCGCGCATTTGGCAGTTTCGCGCCATATCGTCGTAAAGGGTAAAGTTTTTACCGCTCGGATTTAAAATTGAATAGGCGAGATCAACCGCATAGGGGTTATTTGTTTGTTGAGCGACTAGGCCTATTACAAAAATGTTAGTTTGTTCCTTGGCGATATTTTCAAAAAAAGCTCTTGGGTTGACGAGAA
Source organism: uncultured Candidatus Saccharibacteria bacterium (assembly GCA_964361185.1). Taxonomy (GTDB): domain Bacteria; phylum Patescibacteriota; class Minisyncoccia; order Phycocordibacterales; family VMEP01; genus JBAZYZ01. Next base: position 5,290 of record CAYHZS010000037.1, on the reverse strand, counting down.
ATGACGGCTGGCCCTGAAAACCGGTATTTATCCACTGGATAATACTTCCGGTCATCTTGCGGAGTGCCATTTTGGCTATAGCCGTGGCCAAATTATTTAGCACTTCGTCCTCGAAAACTTTCCAGCCAGTTGATATGGCGGTTTCGGTGTTGCTGGTAAAGTTTAACCAATCAGCAACTGGCACCGTGAGAACCTGGGCACCGGCTTTTTTAGGTAAAGAGGAAAAGGAAAAAGAAAACATTAGGGAGAGAGAAACAAGTAGAACCACTGTCTTCTTTAGGAAACCTTGTTTTTTTGGAGAATCCATTTACTTAAAATTATATACCGCCCTGTAATATATATCCATAATCTTTACTGGTGAAGATTATTCCTTTGCTTTTGAAATAAGGAGCAAAACCGCGCAGAGCGCTTATTATTTTACCCAACCCCTCTTGATAATTCTTGAGGCTGATAAGAGAAACGAGAGGATCTTCGTCGACCAAAGACATTCCTTCTATGGCCCTGCCGAAGGATCCGATTGCATTAACAAGAGACAAGTGCAGAGGCACCGCGCTTTCCGGTACGGATAATAGAAGCAAAGCGTTGGTCGCTTTGGCATAATTTTTAGCCGAGCTGGCGACTTTTTGAAGTTCCTCCGGGTCACCTTTGTTTAAGTAGTTATTCAGGAAAACGGCTTCATTCAGGCTTCTGTCGGGCAAGATAGTTTTAATGGTATAAACAATGTCGTTGCCGTATTTTTTTATTGAGGTCGGGGCCTCGTTTCTTTCTATATTTATGTCGGTCTCAGAATATATTTTCGGTTCGAGTATTCTGTCAGCGGAAAGGCTTAGCGTTTCCACTAGTTTGGCTTGATTCTCCGGAGTCAGTCCGCCGGATTCGCCGAGGACTGCATAATTCGCATAAAGATTCCGGGCTATTGTGTCGGTTAAGCTGGATTTAGTCGAAGTTCCTCCAGTTGGGTTGGGTAAATCCGCCATTTTAAGATTGTCATTTGGGCCAGCCAAGGTGGGGACTCTGCCCTCCCTCGCCTCCTCCCCGTCTTTGGTGCCGTCGCCATCCGTGTCTGGATTATTACTGTCGGTTCCCCAAAGAGTCTCTTCCCAATATTTTAGCCCGTCCTGGTCTGCGTCATTTTGGAGAAATTCTTCCGCGCCAGAGACGCTTTCTTCTTCGGTGATACCGGTATCATTTTGGAAAAGAGGCAATAAGGTCAACTTGCTTTTGATGGAAGAGAAATAAAAACTTCCGCCGATGATGACTAAGGCCACGAAAAGAGCAGAGATTATTTTTTTGTCCAGACGGGGCATTTGCATGAGTTTTTCTTGAAGGCATTATACCAGCCACCCGTGGCTTATTACTAGCAACCAACGGTCTGGTATTCTGACTTCCAGTTTCTAACCTCTAACTTCTAACTTTCAACCTCCAACTTCGAACATAAGCATTTCCAGTTTTCGAGAGTAAGATTCTCCGCCCGTATTTTTTTATCAAGTCCACAGGTCTGGAACGCTTCACCCAAAGATTTTTCAGCAAATTCTGTTTTTAGGTTCCCTAAAAGCATTTTCCTCTTATGGGAGAAGCCCTTCTTAACTGCTTTGAAAAATTTCTTTTCCTCGACCTCTCTATTGAAAGGAGAAGAGATATTTTCTATAAGTAAGATTGCCGAATCGACCTTGGGCGCCGGGCTGAAGTATTTTGCCGGTACTTTTCCCAAATATTTAGGGGACCCATAGATTTTTACACTGATTGAGAGAATGCTTTCCTTGCCCAAAGCTGAGTCGAGGGGTTTGGGGCGCGCCACGATACGTTCGGCCACTTCTTTTTGGACAAGTAAAACGGCGCGCGACGGCTTCGCTTTTCCTCCGATGAATTTTCTTAAAATTTCTCCCGTGATGTAATAGGGAATGTTGGCTACGAGCTTGTAACTCGTAACGTGTAACTTGTAACATTTAAAATCAAAATCCAGAACATCTGCGTTTAGGAGTGTGAGCTGACCGTTTTTTACTTCGTCCGCAAATTTTTCTTTTAATAAAGAAAACAAGGACTTGTCTTTTTCGACAGCTATGACCTCCGCGCCTGCGGAAATAAGCGCTTCCGTGAGAATTCCCTTGCCCGGGCCGATTTCGAGCACCATTTCTCCCTTTTTTATTTCTCCAGCTGAAACGATTTCCCTGACTATCCCTCTGGCTTTTAGAAAATGCTGGCCCAGAGATTTTTTTACCCCGTGGTGAATTCTCGCGTGGCTTTCTTCCTTGTGGCCAGAATTGCTATTGAGATTGGATTTATTTTTTTTCATGGGCTACTTTTATGACAGCGCAAAATTCTACCATGGGGTTTACGCGCGGACTCATATTATTGATTAAAGCATAGCATTGATGTTGTTGTTCCTCATCTTCCCTAGAATGTCAGAGTTTTCGGTCTATGTTATGCTGTAAATATGCGTTTTATACTTTTGCCTTTCGCGGTAATCATTTTTGCGTTTTCGTACGGAATTGGCGCGACGGCTGAGAGCGTTTTTACGGAAAATCTTGCTCTTGGTTCTGTGAATGCTCAGGTTAAATCCCTTCAGCGAATTCTCAATCAAGACCAGGATACGCGCGTCGTAAATAGCGGTCCGGGTTCTCCGGGAAACGAAACAAATTTTTTTGGCTTGCGGACAAAATCTGCAGTGGTGCGGTTCCAGGAAAAATACGCGGGTGAAATTTTGGCGCCGGCAGGAATTAATCGTGGCAATGGATATGTAGGATTTTTCACAAGGGCGAAACTGAACGCCCTTTCTTCCCTAACCCAAAATACTGTCGAAGCGCGTATTTCAACCGCATCACCAATAAACAGCCCTTCTTCTCCTGCAGATATGATTGAATCCCCCGTTTCCCAAGATAAGAATAGCATTCTTTCTACCGGTCCTGTTCCGCAGACCACGCCACAAAATCCGAACTTTAAAAATCTCGATAGGTTTTTGTCTGCCATAGAAAGAGCCGCGGCTAAAAAAGGACTTTCCTCTTCAGAAATAGACGCTATTAAAAGGCAAGTCGTAAAAAATGCGGCTACAACCACTGATTTGCGCGCCACTTTTTTGAAAGAGGTAAAAAACAAACCCCGACAGACTGCAGAGAACAGCACTTTTATACATGAGATGTTATTAACTATAGGACAGGCTTTTAGTAATATTTTTAAACCTGAACACGCGCAAGCTTTAGCGGGCCTTCCTTTTGGAGGGGCTCTTTTGTACGCCGAATTTTGTGAAGATAGTTATACCTGGATTATTACCCTAGAGCCTCTGCCCCCGACATTTCCTATTCTGCTTACTTATGTGCCGGAGTCGCAGCTTTATCTTTCTTACAACATTCCGCTTACCGCATGGCTTTTGGGCGAGTATATGCCGGGCGCCGGCGTGTGTGTCACCGCGTGTCCTTTTTGTATCTGGATTCCTTCCGAAGGAATGATTACCCCAATGGTTGGCTCTTCCCTGATGTAACCACCTTCCTTTTATAAAAATGCTCAGTTTCCAGATTAGGAATTTTTTGTTTTCGCGGATTCGTTAATCGAGATAGACCACGCGATGAACCGGATTTTCTCTCTGCTCAAACTGTACCAGGTCGTGCTCCACATCTCCCAAAAATTCCGAAGGTGCGTTTATCTGCCGCGAGCCGAATATTGTGCGCACCTCGGTAAAAGTCAGATAAAGTTTTTTCTTGGCGCGGGTTAAGGCAACATAAAAAAGGCGTCTTTCTTCTTCGGCTTGTTCGTCGGACACGCTTCCGCTTTGCAGTTGCCGGTGAGGAAAGAGATCGGCCTCTAGTCCGGTTATAAAAACATGGCCAAACTCCAGCCCTTTTGAGGCATGCACGGTCATAAGCCTGACAGCGCTTTTCTTTTTTTCCTCGTGATCCATGGAATCTTGGTCGCTTGAGAGAGAGGCATCGTCCAGAAGTTTTTCCAGCCCTTCTTTTTCGGGATAAATATCGTATTTTGTCGCCAGTGTCACAAGCTCCATCAAATTTTCAAATCGTTCTTTATCCTCGTCTCCTCCCGACAGGAGAAGATTTTCGATTCCTGTTTTCTTTATGGCAAATTTTACTGTTTCGGAAACTTTTTTTGTTTCAGCCATAGAGCGTATGTCGGCCAGAATTTTCCTGAACGATGAAATTTTACTTTGCATGGCAGGGGAAAGGAATGATTCCTTGCCCGCGAATATTTTTATAATGGTGGCTGGGCCTATACCCCGCGGAGGAACATTCAAAATCCGCTTCATGTCCGACAAGCCTTCCTCGTTCAGCGCGGCGCGTAGGTAAGACAGGACATCCTTCACCTCTTTCCGTTCAAAGAATTTAGTGCCAAGGACTTGATAGGGTACTCCCACCGAAAGAAAGGCTTCTTCAAGCGCGCGCGACTGGAAATTGGCGCGGTATAAAACGGCGATTTCGTTTTGGGGCGTTCCTGCCGAGATAAGCGCGCGGGATTTCTCCGCCACGAACCTAGCCTCGTCGCCCTCGTCATTAGCGGCATAGATGCTGATTTTGTCGCCCGCGATATTTTTGGTGAACAGGTTTTTCTCTTTGCGGATTTTGTTTTTCCTGATAACGGCGTTTGCCACTTCAAGTATTGTCTGAGTAGAGCGGTAATTTTCTTCAAGCAAAACCACGGTTGCCTCCGGGTAATCCTTTTCGAAATTAAGCAGATTGCGTAAATTGGCTCCGCGCCATCCGTAGATATTTTGGTCGCTGTCTCCGACTACGCAGATGTTGTGGCGGTCCCCGGATAGAAGCCTAGTGAGCTCGTATTGAGAGGCGTTGGTATCCTGGTATTCGTCGACATGTAGGTATTGCCATCTATTCTGGTAGTGAGCAAGGATCTCTTTGTCCGCCTGAAAAAGTTTTACCGTCTTCAAAATAAGGTCGTCAAAATCAAGCCCTTTTTCTTTGGCCAGTATTTTTTCGTAGCGTTCCCATACTCCCGCGACTATTTTTGGAAAATAATCTTCCGCTTGGGCGGAATACTCCTCTTGTGTTACAAGGTCTCCTTTGTGACGGGAAATCACATTTCTGATGCGCCCCGGGTCAAACTGTTTCGGATCAAGATTTTTTTCGCGCAGAGCTTCTTTTATGGCCCGGGTGGAATCGTCTTGGTCAAAAATTGAAAAATGACTGGTTAGACCGATTTTCTTGGCGTTCCCTCGAAGTACGTGAATTCCAAGCGAATGAAAAGTACTGACGAACGGTCGGTCATAGATGCCGTCGACCCCTCTCCTCTCTCCTTTAAGAAGTTCTCCAATTCTCTCCCCCATTTCTCT
>CAYHZS010000036.1:2563-8221 GCA_964361185.1 uncultured Candidatus Saccharibacteria bacterium | reverse complement strand
AACTCTAGTCCCGAATTTTCAGGTCAATCTTACCAATACACTGAAGCCCGAGCTTGGTGTGGGCGGACCCACTTTTACCCGCGCTTCCACTGCGTATGTGCAGGATTGGGAAGGACTAATGAAATTGGCAAAAAGCGGAGAGGCGAGGTTTATGGGCGCGCGACGGGTGCAGAATGGACTCGTAGTTAGTGAAAATTTTACCAGCGGAAGTTGGTCTCCGACATATAACGGGACAGGGGTGGCTCCCGTTGTGACGGCAGGGCAGACCGATCCGAATGGTGGTTTAACTGCGTATAGATTGCAACTTGACGCAGGCACCGGAACTGGTGGAAATTATTCTTCGATTCGACACGGCAGTATTCCTGTCGGTACTGGCGGATATATCCGAGGGTCGGTGTGGGCTAAAACAAATGACGGTTCTACAAAAACAATTTGTTTTAATATGGGACAAGGGAAAAATGTAACTGTCGGACCAAATTGGCAAAGAATATCATCAGCAGTATGGACTTCCGAGTCACCTTTTATGGATATAGGACTCGGCGACGGGAATGGAACCTCGCTCACCGCTGATCTCTTGATATGGCACGCACAAGCGGAGGATGTCACTGGTCAGACCAACCAGAATCCTTCCGAGTATGTTTCCGTCGGCGTTCTACCCGCGCCGTATTACGGCGCGGGCGTAGACGGCGTAAAATATTTTGACTACTTAAACGGCAACACTGTTTCTTCAGGTGTGGTTACGGAAAACAAAGGCGCAAAAATTACTTCATCTGCATCTGGTGCAAACGCATCAACAACCGACGCCACCGGCCCCCTCGGATATTTTGCGGAAGGGGCGCGGACGAATGTCGCTTTGCAAAGTGAAGATTTCAGCACGAGTTGGAACAAGCAGGTCGGGTCGCAGGTTGTAACTACGAATACAGCCGTTTCTCCATCGGGGCAAACAACTGCCGATAAATTTATACCTGGGACGTCAAGCGGGAATCAGGAGTTACAGCAGGGAATTGTGTGGACCAATACGCCATACACTTGGAGTATTTATGCCAAACCGGCAGGATATAATTTTGTTTATCTTCAGACTTATGACGGAACAGCGGACAGATATTCGTGGTTCAATGTGAGTACTGGTGTTGTTGGTGCCAACTCCGGAATAACAAATACCTCCATTGTCCCTATCGGTAATGGTTGGTACAGGTGTTCCATAACATTTATCCCAGTTGCCTCTACTATGTACTTTGCAATAGGAGCATCGCCAACAGACGGAACTAGGATTTTTGTCGGCGACGGCACTAGTGGGGCGTACATTTGGGGTGCCCAGCTCGAAGCCGCCACTTTCGCCTCCTCCTACATTCCCACCACGACCGGCTCGGCATCGCGCAATGCGGATGTGCTCATATATCCAGCCGCGAACAATGCCGGTGCTGGTAGCAACACTACTTATTTCGAGGCCCAGATGCCCTCGACGGGCACCGAGCAGTTGGGGTTGTTTGGACTCTCGAATTCAGGGGGTGAGACCGGGAATTCGAGCGAATTTTATTCAAACAACCGTACATCCGCAACGCTTGAAATATATAGTGGAGGTGTTTTTCAAGGGAGCATAGGCAATGCGATAACGGCAGGCGCCTTGACCAGATATGCGGGGGTCTTTGCTACCAATGACGCGCGCTCATTCGTGAACGGGGGATTGAGCGGTTCTGATACGTCGGTCACGTTGTCGAGCGGCATTGATCGCATTCGGATAGGTACGAATCGGAATGCCGGTCTATTTCTCTTTGGCACCATACGCAACTTGAAAATTTGGAAAAAAGCATTGACCAATACCGTGTTGGCAAGTTTAACAAATACTAATAATGCCGTAGCGCGCGCCACACTGCCGACCACAGCGCCAAAAGCCGCCAATAATACAGGCCTTATCGGCTATTGGCCGATGAATGAAGGTGTCGGCACGCGCGCGGACGACATGAGCGGGAACAGAAATAAAGGTACGCTTCAAAACTCACCCTCTTGGATAAACGGCAAAATTGGTAAAGCTCTTAGACTTAATGGTAGCAATCAGTATGTAATCGTGCCGTACTCTACGGTACTTGACCCCACAGATGCTATTACAGTGTCCTCTTGGATAAGGACATCAAACTGGAACCCGGGGGCACAGTGGGAGGGGGTTGTCATAGCCACAGGTAACAATGGTTTCCATGTTCATCCGTCTTCTCCGTTTATAAGATTCCAATTATATATAGGAGGGAATGAAAGCGTGGATACCGGTAATCTTTTAACGAATAAATGGTACCACGTGGTCGGAACTTACGATAAGAACGGAGGAGCAAACAATTTCAAAGTTTGGGTTAATGGCGTATTGGCGCAACAGCGAACTTTGACGGGCGCATTTAGTATTGGGAATGATTGGTGGTTTGGCCGTTACAGTGCGGGCACTTATTTTCTGGGTGATATTGACGAAGTTCGCATTTACAACCGCGCACTAACTGCTGGCGAAATTCAAAATCTTTACAAATCCGGAGGGGGAGTTATTAATGTCGGTCAGAATAATTATTTGGCGAATGGCCTCGTCGGCCTTTGGAGTTTTGACGGCAAGGACACTAACTGGGGGACGAATAAAGCATTGGACAGAAGTGGCAACACAAACGACGGCACGCTTACTAACATGAGCACCACCACCTCTCCAGTGGGTGGTCGCATCGGTCAGGCCCTGAGATTTAATGATGCGCAGTATGTGAAGATGGCATCTGCTTCAAGTATTAACTTTGGTACTTCTGCTTTCTCTGTTGGTGCGTGGATCAATCTAACTAATCCGACCAGCAACAGTGATGGTATTGTCGCTAAAGACAGCTATGCCGGCGGTAATTCGTACGCGGGATATTTATTAAATATTTCTGGAGGTATCAAATGGTGTTTTGAAACGCGGGCGGTGGTGAGCGGTTCCGGGCCGGATAACCAATTGTGTAGCGTCGCGAACGCGACGTCAGGGTGGGCGCATATCGTCGGGGTGCGCGACGGTGCTTCTCCAGCAACGCTTCGTTTGTATGTTAACGGGGTCCAAGTAAACACATTAGCCGAGGGTAGTGCTACTAACGTAGACAACTCCACAGCTCTGTCTATTGGAGTCCTTAACGAACTCGCACTTAGCCAGTTTATGATTGGAAAAGCTGACGACGTCCGTATTTACAACCGCGCTTTATCAGCAAGCGAAGTAAAACAACTCTACAATCTCGGCCGCTAGGCCTAATTATCAAGGTCGGACCTTGATAATTTTGGCGTTGTAGTTGAGCCATTCCTCGACAGCATGCTCGAAATCCTCAGGTGTCTTACAGTAAGCCGGCAAAGATTCCTTTTCAACAATTACTCCCTCCGTTCGTTTTTGCCCCAGATAATCCGGATAACTTGACCACCAGTATTCTTTTAGAAATTTTTTCGCCCGAGATTCATTGGTTATTCCCCGCTCTTTCCACTGTGGGTTTATTATTTTTACTGGATTTAGATGTATATATGAAATGAGATAAGAAAGGTACGCGTCATTGTCGGCGTGGGTTGCCCTGAACTTTCCTTGGAAAAGTACACCACTTCGTTCATTTCGTTTATTAAAGTACATAGTGTAGCCAGTCATGATTTTTTGCATAAATAGACTAATCCCGCCGTCTTTTATTTCTCGCGCTAAAATATGGAAATGATTCGGCATTAGACAGTACGCGCAGATATCTACCAATCTATCACCACGATCTAAGGTGGTTAGCTCGCTTAATGTTTTGCCTTGGATCTGAATGTGTACAGGAATCTCACTATTGCATAAATAAAGTAGAGTTATAAAACGTTCATAATCGCCCTTTCTAAGAAAAATATTCCTTTTTTCCGTGCCACGATTATATAGATGGTAATATTCTTTTGGGGAGAAAGTTATCCTTCTAGACATACCAATATTTTATCAAGGTCCGACCTTGATATCAAGGTTTAACCTTGATAAAATTCTTTGTTTTATTGGTTAGGTGGTAGAATTATCGGTAATTACTATATAAAAAATTTATAGGGTAAATATGTCAAAAATCAAAGTGGGCATTAACGGCTTAGGGCGCATCGGACGGGCATTTCTCAAGCTTGCCATAGACAGGCCGGAGATTGAGATTGTCGCGGTAAATGATTTGGGTGATGCGGAAAATCTGGCTTATCTCTTGAGGTACGATACGGTTTATGGTAAAAGCGATTTGCGTGTGGAAGCGGGCCAAGGTTCGCTCAATGTGAATGGTCATAAAATCGCCATGGTAAGCGAGAAAGAACCAGCCAAAATTCCATGGGGGAAATTGGGTGCGGATTTGGTGGTGGAATCGACGGGACTTTTTGAAAATTACGAAAAAGCAAAAGGACACATTGAAGGAGGCGCGAAGCGCGTGGTTATTTCGGCTCCCGCCAAAATTTCCTCCGAAAATTTAGGCGGGCAAGCCCGCACGGAAGATGGAGAAAGCGGTTATACAATACTTGTGGGGGTTAATGAAGATAAGCTTCATTCGTGCAAAGTTTCTTCCAACGGTTCTTGCACCACGAACGCGGCTAGTCCCGTTATCTCAATTTTGAGCGAAAGTTTGGGAATTGAAAAAGCGATTTTAAGTACGACACATGCTTACACGGCTACGCAAAAAATAGTAGATAGCCCCGATAAGGGAGATTTTAGGCGCGGGCGCGCAGGCGCGCAAAATATTGTGCCTTCAACCACGGGCGCGGCAATTGCGGTGACAAAAGCACTTACCGGCTTGGCTGGGAAATTCGATGGTATTGCGCTTAGAGTACCAGTGGCGATAGGCTCCATTGCCGACATTACTTTTATTTCTTCGCGCGACACAACGGCTGAAGAAGTGAACGATATTTTGCGTAGAGCAGCAGGTGACGAACGCTGGAAAAATATTTTCACGGTGACCGAAGAAGAAGTTGTATCTTCAGACATTGTCGGCTCCACTTACGCATCTATCGCGGACTTGGCATTTACAAAAGTTGTTGGTGGAAATTTGGTCAAGGTGCTTGCTTGGTACGACAATGAAGTCGGCTACGCTAATACACTAGTAGAACACGTGGTAAGAGCAGGAGAGTATCTTTAGTAATTTCAAATTTCAAATTTTTAATTTCAAAATAAATGTTAATGTATTATTTTTTAAAACATTAGAAAATTTGGACATTGTTTAAAAATTTGAAATTTATCATTTGAAATTTTTATGAAAGTATATATTGGCGCCGATCATGCTGGTTTTAAACTTAAAGAAAAACTCATATCAATGCTGATGGAAGAGGGATATGAAGTGGGTAATAAGGGGGCATTTAAATACGATGAAACGGACGATTATCCGGATTTTATAGAGGCGGTGGCGCGCGAGGTGTCCGCAGACCCCGAAGGAACGATGGGGATTATTTTGGGCGGATCGGGGCAAGGTGAGGCGATTGACGCCAACAGATTTCCGCATGTGCGCGCGGCGGAATATTACGGCCCCGCCTTGCAGAAAGATTCTTCAGGCGGGCAAGGAGCTGGCGACGGTTTTGAAATTGTGAGACTGGCCAGACAGCACAATAATGCGAATGTTTTATCTATCGGAGCGGGCGTGGGGGGGGGGGCCCGCGCGCCGCGCGGCCGGGGCGGAATTTTTTTTTACGGCGTGTTTGGGGGAG
>CAYHZS010000036.1:0-2553 GCA_964361185.1 uncultured Candidatus Saccharibacteria bacterium | reverse complement strand
CAGGACGCACTATTACGTCATCAATAAAAGGAGCAGTGCGCATATTTTTGGATACGCCTTTTTCTGGAGATGAAAGACACATACGGCGGATTAATAAAATAGACGATTAAAAAATGGATAGACTTGATTTTTTCGACAAAGGTGAAGTTGGGCCTCAAATAAACACCGAAATTTTAGCTCGCAACGCCGAAATTATAAAAAGCGAAATGATGAGGCTTCTCATAGAAGAATCTATAGGGGGGAATGCGGGAAGCGCAGTAGTAAATGGTAGAAAATATTTATGCGCCGCTGCCAATGGATATGCTGACAAAGAAACAGGCAGAATTATCACTTTTGGGAATATACAAGATTTGCCGGAAGAGATAACAGCAAATAATGAAAAATTTACTTTTAGGGTTGCATTGGGCGGAGCAAGAGACCCTAAGTTTATGCACATAGTTGATTTCTATGGCGGAGATAATTTTTCCGATACAGGAAGAGATATTTTAGAGAAAACAATAGAGAGGTTTAATTCAGAACAAAAATAAAATGGTTGGGATAGTATTTGAGGCACATGGGACGACCTTTGATAACGAAGACCATATTTCCTCCGGTCATTATGATGTTGAACTATCTCCACTAGGCATAAAGCAGTCTAAAGAAATGGGGGGTAGGTATATAGAAGATAATTTCGACTCAATTTTTTGTTCAGACTTACAACGTTCGTATAAAAGTGCGGAAATAGCGTTTGGAGATAAGTTTAAAATTATAAGAGACGCTCGTTTAAGGGAATGCGACTATGGTGATTTTACGAGGAAAGCAAGCTCTGAAGTAGACGAGCAAAAACTCAAAAGAATAGAAATCCCTTTTCCGAATGGCGAAAGCTACACTCAAACGACAGAACGAATGAAATCTTTTTTATGCGATCTGCTTAAAAACTGTGACGGCAAAAGGGTTATGATTATTGGGCACCGTGCAACTCAATATGGGCTTGAAAATTTAATAAACAATCGACCGCTTGAAGAAATAATTTCTGCTCCGTTTAAATGGCAACCCGGTTGGTTATATAAACTAAAAACTATAAACTAACAGCTGTGAGCTATAACCTATTTCAATGACTGAAATAATTCCCGCAATAATGCCCAAAGATTTGAGTGACTTGGAAAGCACGGTCGCGCGCGTGCGCGGCGCGGCTAAATGGGTGCAGATAGACGTGATGGACGGGAAGTTTGTCCCGCCTGTGGATTGGCCGTTTCCCGACATTCACCGCGTCGCGGCGTCTGTGTTTTCCGAAGAAGAAGGATTGCCGTATTGGGACGACATTAATTACGAATTTGATTTGATGATAAAAAATCCGGAAAAATATGCCGAGGATTTCGTGCGTTTGGGCGGAGGGCGTATTATTTTTCATTATGAAAGTGCGGAGAAGGACAAAATTTGGGAAGCGGTGCGCAAAGTGCAGGACATGAATACGGAGGTCGCTATCGCTATAGATACGGCGATGCCGAATGAAGTACTTGATGAGTTTATTACAGATGAAAGACCAATTGATTTTGTGCAACTTATGGGTATAGCGCAAATTGGCTATCAAGGGCAGCCTTTTGATGAGCGAGTAATCCCCAAAATTAAGGCGCTTCGTGCCAAATACCCTGATATAATAATAAGCATAGACGGAGGCGTTAATTTTGATTCGGCGCCCTTACTTCTTGATGCGGGTGCCGACCGCCTTGTTGCCGGTTCGGTAATTTTGAAAAGCGAAAATCCACGCGAAGCCATATCCAAACTCGAATCTATGTAACAAAATGCTCTCCTTGGACGATAAAAAGATAAAAGAGTTAGAGGTAAAAGCCAACCTCATTCGTCAGGACATTATTTCAATGCTTGTGGAAGCTGGTTCGGGACACACCGCAGGCCCGCTCGGTATGGCGGATATTTTTACCGCTTTTTATTTTGGTATTTTGAACCATGACCCAAAAAGGCCCGACTGGCCAGAGCGCGACCGGCTGGTGCTCTCGAACGGTCACATCTGTCCCGTAATGTACGCGACTATGGCTCACGCAGGATATTTCTCAAGAGACGAATTAATGACACTTCGCAAATTTGGTTCGCGCCTACAGGGACATCCGCATCGCGAATTTTTACCTTATGTAGAAACATCTTCCGGTCCACTTGGTTCGGGTTTATCGCAAGCTACAGGTATGGCGCTTGCGGAGAGGATAGACAAAGGGCGCGCGTCAAACAAATTCATCTATTGTTTTTTGGGTGACGGCGAGCTCGATGAAGGAAACAACTGGGAAGCTTTTATGCTCGCGGGCAAAGAAAAATTGCATAATCTTGTCGCCATCATTGACCGCAATAATATTCAGATAGATGGTTTTACCGAGGACGTGATGCCACTTGAACCGCTTCATGAGAAGCTAGCGTCTTTCAATTGGCACGTGCAGGAAATAGACGGACACAGTTTCCACGCGATTTTTGACGCCGTGGAGGAAGCCAAAGCGATTTTTGACAGACCATCGGCCATAATAGCGCATACGATTCCCTGTAAGGACGTTCATGTGTTTGAACGCGATT
>CAYHZS010000035.1:0-8881 GCA_964361185.1 uncultured Candidatus Saccharibacteria bacterium | reverse complement strand
TATGAAATACAACAAACTAGTACGAGATAAAATTCCTGAATATATCCGCAAGAAAGGCGGTAATCCAATAACGCATATCGCAGATGATGCTGAGTATTGGCGGAAGCTCAAAGAGAAACTGAGCGAGGAGATAGAGGAGTTCAAAAAGGACGAAAATATCGAGGAATTTGCTGATTTATTGGAAGTAATAGATGCGATAGCGGATTACAAAAAGTTCAATCGTGATGAGGTTGAAAAAATTAGAAACAAGAAAGCGGCTGAAAGAGGAAGATTTAAGGATAAGATAATTTTAGACGAATCGTAGCCCGCATGACATTTTGCCAATAGAAGAAGTAACAGAAGTGCCATGGGAAATAAGACTCTACAATTATGGAAGTTAATAATAGCCACTATATTTCTGTGGTCAGCAATCCATTTAATTAGAGATGTCATGCAGGTCTTAGGGATGCATAATATCCTGACAGAAATTCTACACAGGAGTCACAAATGGTGTGAGCTATCATGGAAGCTGTGCCCATATGTATCATTCCCACCTGAAATTTTCAACCTTATTGTTATACCGATAATATGGAAAAAGAAAGAAATGAACATTTGGGGATGGGTGGTAATGGCATCACCATTAATTGTTCTACTTATGTGGTTGCTCCCCTAAGTTCCCGTGGATATGTGAAGAAATACCAGAGGTGTCACGGAATATGAACAGCAAATATGAAAATTACTGCCATAAAAACAGATAAAATAACGCCGACAAGCAGACAAGACTTATATTCGGTTTTGGACAAGCATCTTAGGGTCTTTAAAGAGAAATCAATTCTTGCGATAGCCTCGAAAATAGTTTCAATATGCGAAGGTCGGACAATGAAAATAGGCGATAGAGCCAAAGAAGAGTTAATCAAAGAGGAGGCAGAATATTTTTTACTTCCTAGGCGAAGCAAATACAATATAACGCTCACCATAAAAAATAATATTCTCATCCCAACCGCGGGAATTGACGAGTCAAACGGAAATGGCTATTACATTCTTTGGCCGACCAATCCTCAAAAGACCGCCAACGAAATAAGAGAATATTTGCGTCGTCGATTTTCCCTCAAAGAAGTCGGAGTGATTGTCACCGATAGTAAAACTTCGCCTTTGCGGTGGGGAACAACCGGCATTGCGATTGCCCACAGTGGATTTTCGGCTCTGAACAGCTATATCGGCAAGCCAGACATATTTGGAAGGAAATTTAAAGTAACGAAGGCCAATGTTATGGACGGCCTAGCGGCTGCGGCAGTTGCAGCGATGGGAGAAGGGAACGAACAAACTCCACTAGCTACCATAGAAAATATTCCATTCGTTCAATTTAAGAGAAGAAATCCAACCGGAAAAGAACTTCGTGAGCTCAAAATCAGTTTGAAAGATGATTTGTATGCGCTTCTACTTCAGAGCGTAAAATGGAGAAAGGGAAAAATATAAAAGGTGTCACGGGGCGCGAGAACCAATAATATGCATAGATTATTAGAGGAATCTAAAAGAATAAAAGTTCAAGCCGACAGAATTCTTAAAGAATCTGGCATTATTGAAATCCTTAAAGATTATGGAGAGATAAAGATTGGCGGCAGTTACCCCTTGGACGTCATGTTGCGACCAGATTTGGATTTTTTTGTGGTTAGAGAGAAGCATGATTACGAAAAGCTAATCAATATAGTTTCAAAACTTATTGCGTCAAAGTATTTTTACGAAGTTAATACCGTCAATCAACTGGATCTAAAAACTTCAGAATGGCAAGTTAATCTAAAGGGTTTCTATTTGGCAGTAAAATGTGAAATAGACGGAGTAATATGGAAAATTGATATTTGGTTGATTACTCCAGAATACGATAAAACAACCGAATTAACTGAACATTTTATGAAATTACTTCAACAAGAAATTGATGATTTAAAAAGAATCGCGATATTAGAGATTAAAGACGCAATGAGACAAGGCGAGAAATACATTAAAGGCGTAGATGGAGGATTAATTTATGGGGCGGTATTGGAAAGCGGCGTTAGTGACGTTGAGGATTTTAAGAAATTTCTACAGTCGCGGAAATAAAATCAAATTTCGCGGGCTTCAGAATACAGAGGAATATCGGAGATTGATGAATTCAAATAAAAAAGGCCGCGCGATGTTCTGCGCGGCCGCAATGGCGCGAAAGGCCAGCTACATAACGAATCTGATAGCGATTTTGTCTCCGGCTGGCGTGGCGCCGTGTTTGCGAAGCACTTCCGGAGCTTTCGTTCTGAGGTCTGAGGGAATGTCTTGTGGATCCGTGAAATTCCAATCTCCAATGGAAGCAAGCTTCTCTGCTGCCGCGAACAGGGGAGATATGTCATCGCATCTGCCGGCAAGATGGCCTGTCGGAATATGCAAAAGAACATACCCGGCCTCACGCTGGTTCAGTGGGCGATGTACCGCGAAATGATCGCCGATCACAAAGGCAAGAACTTTCTTGGGTCCTTCCGTAGTCGCAATCGTCACTTCAACAGCGTCGTAGCCGGGAATTATGGGCAGTTCAGGCAGGAGATCCCGGTCTAAACAGACAACATCTGGAAATTCCGCGAGGAGTTTACCAACGCCCGCGCGGGTCTCAGCCCGATAGCGGGGTTCGTGAGTAGTGCACGACATCCACCAGTCAAGATCGAGAGCCGCCGCCGCTCGCGAAAAAGCGATGGCGCGCTCCCGTGAGGGGGCGCTGAAAATAGACCAGCCCTGGGACTCCTCGAGATTCCGAAGGAGCACTTTCGTCTCTTTCAGCTCAAAGGCAAAAGGTCCCCAGCATTCCACCCTCACGTTCTTCTGCTGCCAATAGAATCCTGTCTCTGAGCGTTTGCGGGAGTAGGCCTTGTGGGCGGTCCAGGTAAGTATGCCTCCTTTGGCCCTAACGCACCGTCCCTCGCGGTGAAAGATCACCGACAGGCGAAGATGGAACCGTGAATCTCGGTTCATCTCCATCGGATCGCGAAAATCAAGTTCTACGCCATCTCCACACATCCGCTTCATGAGCGAGAGGCACGTCTTTTCGGAGTCAAGCGCGGCTACTGGCATATGCGACGGCAGGTGCAATACCCGCCAGTCACGTCCATCAGTATCCGGTGCGGAACGGTACGCGGCAAATGGACCGTGGCGTATGGCGCTGATTCGTTGTGGCCCAACGAGAATCATTACTCCATGTTCCGGCTTGGCAAACCGGTACTGCAACCGGGTCGGCAGGTCAGGCGATGTCGGGCACGGCGCTTCAGGCGCGTTCCGGCGCACAGGACAGAGTTCCAAGGCCGAAACATCATCTTTCGCCCTGCCGCAGGCGCGGCAGAACGAATATCTTTCCCGTTCTTCCTCGAGCCAGCCCGGGTCATAGTTGTCAAAAATGAACAGATGTCCTCCGATGGATCGGAGGTGCGACGAGCAAACTTCCATTGAGATGGCGTGCCTCTTGCACGGAACCCCGTCCTTTTTGGGATATTCGCAGAACCCGTCAGCAATCTGGGGCCGCGGAACGAGCTGCAGATCCATAAGGTCCAGTATTCTTTTCTTATTCAATTGTCACCTCCAATCTGCCGAGATTATATAGCAGTTTTAGTTGATATTGCAAGGGAAGTGATAATGCCGCAGTATGCGCGTTTTCAATAATGTAATATAATTTATTTATGGAGGATAAAAACCAACATCTTCACGAAGTGGCGATTACCGCTATTATTATCAAAGACGGCAAGTATTTGATTACCCGGCGGTCGCCGAACAAAAAAAGATTTCCTGGAATGTGGACAGTGCCTGGCGGCAAAATGGAAACCAATGATTATCTCCAGTTGCCGAAAGACACGGAGCATTATTGGTACAATGTTTTGGAGCGAACTTTGCGGAGAGAAGTAAAAGAGGAAGTCGGAATTGATATAGATCATATTGAATATGTGACGAGTTTGGCGACCGTGCACGCTGACGGCAGCCCCTCGCTCGTCATTTCCTGCATGGCGGATTATGTTTCGGGAGAGATTAAATTACAGCCGGAAGAATCAGACCAATACGCCTGGGTAAGTTTAGAAGAAGCGAAAGGTTATCAATTGATTGACGGAATCTATGATGAGTTGGCGATGGTTGAAAATAAGAGAAACGGCAAAAGATCCGAATGGCAGCGTTTTAGCTGATTCCTGCGGACGCAGGAATAAAATCAAAAACGCTATGGAAAACAAAATAAAACCCGGAATATACGAACATTTCAGGGGAAATAAATACCGCGTTATTGGCATAGCAAAACATAGCGAAACCCTTGAAGAAATGGTGGTGTATCAGGGGTTGTATGGCGAAGGCGAATTATGGGCGCGGCCGCTTAAAATGTTCACGGAGGAAGTAGAGGTTGGCGGGAAGAAAGTGCCAAGATTTAGATATATCGGCGAATAATTCCTGGGGCTCAAATAGTGGAAATGAGCCGCGGCAAGCCAAGACATCAAGACATATTTAGACAAGAAAGCCGCCTTATTTATTTGGGGCGGCTGCGGTGGGCTGCGTAGGCCCGGTCTAGTTCTTGGTAGATTTGAGGACGATGTTTGCGGAGAAGAGTGACTAGTTCGTGAACATCTTTCTTATCCGTGATCTTGACCTCCTTAAGCAGTTTTTTTACTTCCGCGTCGGAGAAATCCGTAGAGACTGCCGCGAGTTTGAATTCTTCAATAGTCATATTATGGCTCCTCAAAAATGTGCTATGCTAAATATAAATCACTTTTTTATAGATGTCTATGCAGCTGTGGAATGTTTTTAACTCCAAAGAACTGAAAATATTCAGGAAATTGAACACTCCGAAGAAAATCCAGGATTTTCTTGAGAAAATTCCGATAAATTTTGAAAAAAGCGGGAAAACCTGCATGTCTCCGCGCCGCGTGCTTCGGGAATGGAAGGCGCAGTGCATTGAGGGAGCAATGTTCGCGGCGGCCACTCTGTGGTTTAATGGAGAACGGCCGTTGCTTCTGGATTTGAAATCAGTAGAGCGGGACCAGGATCATGTTTTAGCGCTTTTCAAGCACTACGGCCATTGGGGCGCGATAAGCAAAACAAATCACGGGGTTTTGAGGTATCGCGAACCGGTGTATAAAACCGTGCGCGAACTGACAATGTCCTATTTCCACGAATATTTTTTGGACGACGGCAAAAAGACCTTGCGCAGTTTTTCCAAGCCGTTTGATTTGAGAAAATTTAAAAGCCGCGGGTGGATGACGACGGAAGAAAATTTATGGTATATTTCCGAGGCGCTGGACGCAATGCCTCACTATCCGATTTTAACCCGCAAAATGCTTGCTGGCTTGCGTCGCGCGGACCCAATTGAAATAAAAATCGGCAAGATAACGCAATGGAAAACATAGAACTCCTTAAAAATCACGTTTCCAACCATAATTTAATCAAACACTCCTTGGCGGTGAAGGCGATTATGGAGGGATTAGCCGAACATTTTGGTGAAGACGAAGAAAAATGGGGAACAGCCGGGCTTTTACACGACATAGATTACGAAAAAACCAAAGATAATCCGCGAGAACATTCTTTGGTCGGCGCGAAAATACTTGAGGAATTGGGGTTTGATAAGGAAATTTGCGAGGCAGTGAAAGCCCATAACGAAGCGCACGGTATTGCGCCAGAGACTTTGATGGCTAAATCCCTTTACGTTTGCGATCCGCTAACCGGACTTATTGTCGCGGCAACACTCGTATTACCGTCTAAAAAACTTGTTGATCTCACCTCGGAAAATATCCTGAATCGGTTTGGCGAAAAAGCATTTGCCAGAGGCGTAAACCGCGAAATAATCAAAAAATGCGAACAATATTTAAACATGCCGCTTGAAGAATTTATCAGTGTCGGCCTTAAGGCAATGCAGAAAATTTATAATGAATTAGGCTTATAACGTTGTTAATCGGTTAATCGTAAAACCGGCGCTATAACAGCGATCGCTGTTATAGAACAATTTTTGTATTATATTATTATATATTTTATTGTGGTATTTTATTATAACTGATATGGAAAAAGATAAATTTGGTCCCGAATACGTTGTGCGCGTTTATGATCCAAAAATCGGAATGGAGGGATTTTTAGTGATTGATAATACTGCCCTGGGGCCGGGCAAAGGCGGGATTAGGATGACGGCCAATGTAACCACAGAAGAAGTTTTTCGTTTGGCGCGGACAATGACTTGGAAAAACGCTTTAGCTGGAATTCCCTTCGGCGGAGCAAAAGCTGGGATTGTATGGCGTGGCGGTTCGGATAAATTAAAAAAGCAATTTGTGCAAAATTTTGCCAGAGCAATAAAACCGTTTATTCCTCAAAAATACATTGCCGGGCCGGACGTGAATACCGGCGAGCGGGAAATGAAGTGGTTTGTTGAGGCAGTAGGCGATTGGCGTTCGGCAACAGGCAAACCGGCAAATTTTTGCGTAAAGTCACCGAACGGCAATAAAAAGTGCGGCCTTCCGCACGAGTTGGGCAGCACCGGTTTTGGGATTGCCCAAGCCGTAGCCGTGGCCTTGGAAGCCGCTCATATTGACATTAAAAAATCCACAGTGGCCATTCATGGCTTCGGCAATGTTGGCGCTTTTGCGTATAAGTTTTTGACAAAGATGGACGCGAAAGTTGTGGCGCTTACGGACAGCAGCGGAGCAATATATTCAAAAGAGGGGTTTAATGCCAAAACTGTTGCCAATATTATTCGCAGAAAAAAATGCGCCAAAGAAAAAAAATGTTTCGTGGACGAGATACTCCCGAAATTAAAGATAGGAATTCGGGATTTTTGGTCTTTGCCGGTGGATGTGCTTATTCCGGCCTCCGTGACAGACGTTATTAATGATTCAAATAAAAATATGATTCGGGCCAAAATTATCGTGGAAGGCGCGAATATCCCAATGCGCGAGAATGTTGAGCAGGAATTATTTGAGAAGGGGATTATGATTGTGCCGGATTTCGTAGCCAATGCCGGCGGAGTTATTTCTTCCTACGCCGAATACCGCGGCTACAGCCCCAAAAAGATGTTTGAGTTAGTTAAGGAAAAAATTAGAAAGACCACGCGGCTCGTGATGACTGAAAGCAAAAAACAAAAGAGAAATCCGCGCCGAGTTGCGATGGAAATTGCCTTAAGAAAGATTGGAGAGAAAATGAAGCATAAAAAAACTGCGTTTTAGAATCTAAACGGAGCTCATAATTGATCGTTTTCGTCATACTTTCTTATTCGTGCGAATAAGAAAGTATGATAAATTATAATAATAGTAGTTTAATGGGTATGATATGATTGATTAGTATAATAAAATAAGCGCAAGACATGACCGACATAAAACAATATCATTAGACAACTCGTTGTTACCATTTCTAATTCGCGCGAATAAGAAAATATGAAATCAGAAACAAAAATTTACCAAAACTGTCTCGCTGCGCGAGATCTGGCGAAGCGAAACAAAAAATTGTTGGTGACGAGGCCAGGAGAATTCTCTATTTTATCATTTTTTATCAATCACTCCAATTATATCACAATTGTGATATAATAGTAGTAGATACGGCGAATACAAGGCGAATACAAAATGACTAAAGAGAAAGAGACAAAAACCTGCCAAAACTGTCGCAATTCATTCGTTATAGACGCGGAAGATTTCAATTTTTACGAGAAAATTCAGGTGCCGGCGCCGACGTGGTGCCCGGAGTGCAGAATAACAAGAAGAATGACATGGAGAAATGAACGAAGCTTATACAAGCGCCAGTGTGATGCAACAAACGAAAATATTGTCTCTATGTTCTCCGAAGATTCAAAATATCGTGTGTATAAACAAAAATATTGGTGGAGCGACGAGTGGAATCCAATGGAATACGGAGTAGAGTATTCTTTTACAAAACCGTTTTTTAAACAGTACAGTGAACTTCTTTACCGTATTCCTTCCTTACCTCTTTTCAATACAAATCCTGTAAATAGTGAGTATTGTAATTATGCTTCCAACAACAAAGATTGTTACCTTTTTACAGGCGGTGGCTGGAACGAAGGGTTGTTATACGGGAACCGCTCAATGTACTCAAAAGATTCAGTTGATGTCTACATTATCGAAAAGAGCGAGCTATGTTATGAATGCCTTTACTGCTATAGATGCTATCGATTGCTATATAGCAGATACTGCGAAGGATGTAGTGAAGGCAGCTTCCTATACAATTGCCGCAACTGCGCAAATTGTTTTGGGTGCACAAATTTAAGGAATAAGAATTACTGCATCTTTAATGTTCAATACCCAAAGGAGGAATATTTAAAGACGATCAGGAACCTCGATCTTGGAAATTACACTGAACTATTGTCATTAAAAAGGAAGTTTAATGAAGACGTTTATTTAAAATCAATTCATAAATTTGCTGGTCTTATTAACTGCGTTAACGTCAAGGGAGACCACGTACGAAATGCTAGAAACTGTGTTTGGTGTTTCGATATTGGCGGCGACAAAACAGAGCATTGTAAATTTATAAATTGGGGTGGATTTGTAGAAAAAGATTCTTACGACACGGGCCCTGGCGCGGGGTGGGGTGGGGAACTGCTATATGAAGCACTCGATACCATCGATGTTTCCCGGCTTATTTCTTGCATCACCGTGCACTACTCGAGTAACGTTTTGTATAGCACCAATTGCCATGGATCAAATAACCTTTTCGGCTGCGTCGGCCTCCGCAACAAACAATACTGCATCTTGAATAAACAATACTCTAAAGAGGAGTACTTGAATCTTGTATCTCGCATCGTGAATCATATGAATGATATGCCGTATGTTGATAAGAAAGGAAGAATCTACAAATACGGAGAATTCTTCCCTCCGGAACTCTCTCCTTTTGCCTACAACGAAACAATCGCCCAAGAATACTTCCCTTT
>CAYHZS010000034.1:0-9006 GCA_964361185.1 uncultured Candidatus Saccharibacteria bacterium | reverse complement strand
CGTTTGAGCTTCACGAAAGCGGGATTGATTTCACTTTCGCGGGAGAAAAAATTCATTCCAAACTTTCGGGAGAGTTCAATCTTTATAATATTCTCTCGGCAATCACTTTCGCGCGCTCGCAGGGAATAGATGAAAAAATAATAAGGCGCGCGGTAGAAAAATTCAGCGGAATCCGCGGACGACTGGAGAAAATTGAAATGGGGCAGGATTTCGTTGTGATTGTGGACTATGCGCACACGGCTGATTCACTGGAAAAAGTTTATCAAGTCTTCCAGAATCACCGGAAAATATGCGTCTTCGGCGCGACTGGCGGAGGACGGGATAAATGGAAGCGTCCGGAAATGGGCAAAGTGGCTGATATGTACTGCGACGAAATAATTCTAACTGATGACGATTCTTATGACGAGAGCCCGAGAGAAATCGCCCAAGCGATAGCGCAAGGAATCAAAAATAAAACACCAATTATTTTAACCGACCGACGTGAAGCCATACGCGAGGGGCTATCGCGCGCAAAAGTGGGCGACGCTGTATTAATTACAGGCAAAGGTACCGACCCGTATCTCATGGGACCAAACAATACAAAAATTGAGTGGGACGATGCAAGCGTCGCTCGCGAGGAGCTCCGCAACCTACAATTTACAACCAACAACTTACAATAACTTTTGGTGCTTTACTTTTGTTTTTTGGGGGTGTAGGTTGTGGGCAGAAAGTTAATCGAAACCCTATGGGGAGATCGGCATGAACAAACCTGATTTTTTGAACGAGCTCCGCAAGTTCCTCGTCGAAGCCAATAAGGCCGGCTACGCCGCCGGGGAAAAAGCGAAGGTCGTGGATGGTCCAGATGGTTCGCATACCATTACCCATGAAAGCGCGGATGGCCGGTGGAAGTATCACGATGAATATTACGGCGGAGAGCCCTACGGAGGCAGAGAGGTTGTCTCCGTGGATGGGAAAGGTGTGTGGATGATGGTTTACTATGGCTGGGTCATCCCAGGCGTGGACCATAGTTCCATATACAAATTTCTGCAGGAAGCGCTCCGCGTAGAAACGAACGATGAGCCCTACCGCGGGCCACGGCTCTACGAAGCAAGAGGAATGAAGTATGCCAATTCGTATACTGGCGAGCCGGACTGTTTTACCGGAGAAGAAGAGATCTACTGGGGCGGAATGAAGGTTTACTCCGCTCGGTATATGGGCGGTCTGGTCAATCAATAGGTGGTCATGCCCTGCCCCGCGCGTTGCGGGGCTTTTGTTTTGTGTTCTACCTTCCGAAAAGATTGTTTAAGCTTTCGCGGGTTTTTGGCCCGGCAATTGAACCGTTAACGGAAACCCCAACATTTTCCTGAAACGAAGCAAGGGCGCTTCTGGTACATTCTTTAAACACTCCTGTAAGAGGGCAATCGTCTCTGGTTTTGCCCAAAGGCGGATAAAATCCGGCGCTTGCAAGCGCGGCCTGGAGCGCAAGCACAGATACTTTGCCTTCGTCTCCTTGCGAGATGTCTTCGTCCCATAAGTAAGGAAGAATGGCTGTGTCACTTAGAGCGGTAGATGTCCCGCCGAAAAAATCCTG
Source organism: uncultured Candidatus Saccharibacteria bacterium (assembly GCA_964361185.1). Taxonomy (GTDB): domain Bacteria; phylum Patescibacteriota; class Minisyncoccia; order Phycocordibacterales; family VMEP01; genus JBAZYZ01. Next base: position 7,436 of record CAYHZS010000034.1, on the reverse strand, counting down.
AACGCCAAGATAGGTCTTCAAAGCCATATCGCGCATTAAGACTTTTCTGGTTTGTGAATATTTAAACTGCGGTTCGTATATGTATCCGTACTCAATGAGGAGAGAAGCAGCCTTAAGCGTATCGTTCGCCCCGAGAGAAATAAGTTCCCAGTCCGGAATAATTCCAATCCCCTCCTTGGGGTACGTGCTTACAAAATAATATTTCAAAAGACGGGAGAGTACTTTTTCGGCAATAGCTTCTGATACGCGAGCATTCCCATATTCATCGTACGGAATGTAAATCGAAAAACCGCTATATTCCCCCGGAAGATTAATCCGTTTCCTTGGGTAATCATTGAAATGCAGGTTGAGCACAATGGATGCGCCAATTTCATCCGCCCACATGTTAATACCATAAAGGCGAAGGGAAGTTTCTTCGGGCACCGTCACGTGGGGAATAGGTTCTTCCTTTCTAATCAATCCGTCGGAAATATAATTCTTCATCTGCGCGCGCTTACGGTCGCGAACGCGAGCTATGTTTTCACGCTCGCGGTTAAAGTACTCTGTAAAATCAGGGTGATCGCCGTTTTTACCGCGCAGAAGCACCGCCTCGTAATGATCGTCATTTTTAAAAAGTCCGAATATCTCTTCCCCAAGTTCAGCCGTCATGTCAACTTCGCGCAGATTAAGAAAGGCAGCCCCTGGAGAACTTTCATTGTGTCCGGGCGCTATAAGAATCTTTATTTTTTTCGAGCCCTCGTCTTCTATAGCGTAAACGTAATCTTCTTTGAGTTGTTCTGTCGTCAGCTTCTCCGCGAAAAAGCCGGCAAACATTGATTTAAACATGTCCGGGGACATTCTGTCTTTGCCAAAAACCGCCACGAGGAGCAGAAGAAACGCCACGCACGCGATTGAGAGAGATATGGCGGGGAATTTCTTTTTCATAACCAAGTGTGTTAATTATACCCTACCCCAGTCTTATTTCTGAATAAGCCCTAAGAAAATCAGCTACTTGTCCCGTTAGAAAATCGGTAAACGCTATGTAGGGTAGTAAGTTGGAAGCGAAGGTATATAATCGGAATACAGTATTTATTTTATGAGTTTAATTTTCTAATGGGATGCCCGAATTACCCGAAGTACAAACAACTGTAAGCGGACTGCATTCCGTCCTGCCCGGAAAAACTATTATTGATGTCTGGACCGATTGGCCGAAAATGTTCAGGAGTGATACTCTCGCGAAATTCAAAAAAGAAACCGTCAACAGGAAAGTTTTGTCCGCAAAAAGGCGGGGGAAACACATCTTAATTAATCTGTCGGGCGATACCACGGTAATTATTCATATGAAAATGACTGGGCATCTTTTATATGGAGGTTGGAAATTAGAAGGTGGAAGTTGGAAGCCCAAAGACAAAAAGAGTCCGTTAAATGACCCATTCAATCGTTTTGTGCACGTGGTTTTTTCTCTTTCCAACGGCAAACACCTGGCTTTCTCCGACACGCGCAAATTCGGAAAAGTAGCGCTCGCGAAAACAAGCGAGCTTACCCGTTCTCCTCATTTAGCGCATCTGGGCCCTGAACCGCTCGAGAAAAAGTTCGATTATGAATCTTTTTCAGAGAGACTGTTAAAAAAACTTCGCGGGAAAATAAAGTCTGTGCTCTTGGACCAGACAATAATCGCGGGAATTGGAAATATTTATTCGGATGAGATGCTCTGGCGCGCGGGTATTCATCCGGAGACGCGCGTCGGGACACTCAAGTCCGCGCGCCTCCAAAAACTTTTCATCGCCATGAAAGAAGTCTTGCGGGGCGGAATAGAATTCGGCGGGGATTCAATGAGTGATTACAGAAATATATTCGGCGAAAAAGGAAGGTACCAGGAAAAACACCACGCATATCAGAAAAAAGGGGCTAAGTGTGACAAGCGTGGATGCGGTGGTATAATCGTAAGGAAGATAGTCGGCGCGCGGAGCGCGCACTTCTGCCCTAAACACCAAGAGCGATAACCGCTAATTCCAAATATCTAATTCTAAATTTTTAAACAATGGACTAATGTTAAAATATTTAAAAATTGAGCCTTTGGAACATTATTTTGAAATTAAAAATTTGAAATTTAAAATTATTTAAAAAAATGGCAAAGGAAGGAGAGGGATTCGACGCAATTAAAGATTTGAAATGGCTTGCTTTTGTGATAGTCGGAATTTGGATTGTCTGGGTTCTGACCGGAGGGCCATCACGCTATGAAGCGACTCACGGCATTTTTCTCAAACCCCCGGCACCTTTGAGTACTGGCGAAACATACGGGAACATTCCGGAAATAAAGTTAAAAATTCCCGACACCTTGAATGTAACCCTTTACGGAGGAAGGGCTGCCTTAGGCTCGCGCATGAGCCTAAAAGGAACGAATCCGGGGGAAGAATACTTGGAAATAGTCGGCCAAAGCGACTCCCCCGTCAATATAACCGGATGGAAGGTCACCGGTTCAAATGGAGCGAGTGCTGTTATACCACAAGGCACTGCGACTTTCATGTCCGGACGAGTCAACGAAACGAAAGATATTTACCTGGGGAGAGGCGACCGCGCTATTATAGTTTCCGGAAATTCTCCGGTGGGAAATTCATTCAGGGTAAATTCCTGCAGTGGGTATTTGGCAGAATTTCAGGATTTCACACCAAAGCTGAAAGATGCCTGCCCTTCTCCCCTCGTTGCAAACAGCTCCGGTAAATATTCCCTGGACAGTACCTGCCTTGATTACATAAACAATATGGATTCTTGCGAGACTCCTACTTCGGCCCTGCCAAAAAAACTGACTGCCTCTTGTCGCGATTTTATACTCACCCATACCACCTATAACACCTGCGCGGAAGACAGCCGAAGCAATGCCGATTTCTACAAAAATGAGTGGCGGGTATATCTAAATAAAAAAGAGGAGCTCTGGGGCGACCGCGACACTATAAAATTCTACGATAAAAATAATAATCTCATCGGAACATATGCATATTAGAAGTTGTAAATTAGAGGTTAGAAGTTAGATAGATTATTAAGACCAAGAAACATCTTTCCTTGTACCCCTAATTCGCACGAATTAGGGGTACAAGGAAAACACAAAGAAAACGCTAATTCTTTAATTATTTATCAAACAAGCGGTAAAGCGCGACGCCTGCGGCGACAGACACATTTAGCGATTCCTTCACCCCTCGCATCGGAATTTCTATAAGCGCATCGCATGAGTCGCGTAATTTTTTGCTCATACCCTTAACCTCATTTCCAAGAACTAATACTGTTTTTTTGCGCGGAGTAAATTTTTTATAATCAACAGATTTTTTGTCCTGCTCAAGTCCGACAATGAAAAATTTTTCTTTCTTAAGGCGTTTTAATAACGGGAGTGGATTCTTAACCTGCTCCCATGGAATGTTTTTCTCCGCCCCGAGCGCGGATTTGGCTATGTCGCTTCTCTCTCGCTTGAATTTATCAAGCGGCGCCGGCGTATAGCCGGTAAGATAAATTTTTGACACGCCCACCGCATCGGCCGTGCGGAAAATAGCGCCGGCATTATGGACGCTCCGTATGTCGTGGAGCACTAGAACTGTTTCTTTTTTGGAATTTTTATTCACAGTGTCTCCATAGCATACAAAAAAGCCCCAGACCGAACAACGTCGAGGGCTAAGGGCCGACAAATCAACCGGGAATTACACTCCCAGTAAATACCCATTGGTTGGTACTCGAGTCAATACAGATAATTCCCTCGGATAGAATCCCACTTAGATATTTGTCTTTGTAAAACCAAACATCCAGAATGAGTTTCCGACACTCCATTGGCTCCGAGGAATATTCTGGTTTTCCTAGAAAGATTCTGATCTCCAGGCGATCAATCCTGCCTTGAAACCTAATCACTTCGTATAATTCTGGCAATCTATGGTGTAGTGCTCTCTCGAGTGCCCCGATGGCGAGTCTTTGATAATCACGTGGCATATAGGAAGACAATTTTCCCCCAAGGGTTGAGTAATCTTCACTTTTCGAAATACCTTTTTCCTTAAATTTTCTGGGGGCAGCTGGCCCAGTACGATGGCTGGGTTGTTTCATTTCTGGGGCAACCCCGACAATATATGAAGCAATCTCTGTGTCCCCTTTCCCCGCAAACGAGACTCCGTCCCACCTTTCGTATATCTTGGTGAAATCAAGACTGAAAGCCAAAACGCCAAATATCACTATCACCATTACTACCCGCAAAGTTTTTGGCATGACAACCTCCTTTGGTTAGTTTTTGTTTCAAAAAACACTTATGATTACTGATCGGAGTATATATTATTTGTTGACAAAAACACAAAAATAAAGCTTATTTTGATATAAAAGTAAAGAAGCTATTTACTTTACTATTGATTTTTGCTACACTTATGTCATGCTTTTGAGTAAAGAAAATTCCATTGAAAACCTTATCTGCCAATCCTTGCAGAATGGGCCCGTCTCTACTGTCTCCCTAATAGGCAACATCCGTAAAATAAGGCCTAAAACAACAAAGCAGGGCTTTTATTCATCCTTGCGTAGTTTAAAAAGGGGGGAAATTATTGTAATCCACAATAAAAGGGTGTCATTTGATATCCGTTGGCTAAAAAAGATGCACCAATTTTTTAAAGCTGCTGAACGACACTACTCCGAAGATGGCATCGGTCGGGATAATTTCTTAAACCTCAAGGACGGAGAGAAAATCTCTTATTCGTTTGCGAGTCCTATCGAGACCGACACTTTCTGGGGACATGCTTTGGTACTTCTTTCCGAAACACTTCCCAATCTAAATGAACCTGTTTATCTATATAACCCGCATGAATGGTTCTTGCTTGCCCGACGCGAAAGCGAACTTGAATGTATAAAACTTATTACACAGAAGCGTCAATTTTTACTTACCGTTGGTGGCAAAACCCCGCTTGACCACTCCGTATCGGGTGATTTTGACGGTAACAAAAGTCAATATTACATGGCAGACAGTCCTCTCTTCCCAAAAAACAACTATTATTTAAATACTGTAGGCGATTTTATAATTGAAGTCAGAATTGACCCATCGCTGGCGGAACAAATCAAGCAATTATACGCGCAGACTGAAAAGGATATCACTGCTTCAAAAGAACAGCTTAAAATAATTGTTCATGGTAAGGGTCGGAGCAAAATGACTATCTCAAGAGATAGAAATAAGGCAGAAAAGTTTAAAAAGGTCCTGCGCAAATACTTTTATATTCCTAAAACCGAAAGGTTGGGAAATGTTTCATAAGGATTCATAATCTGCTATCATAGCAATATGTTAAACGCCTTTCCAATGCTTCTTGCCTACGGTTTAGCCGGTCCGCTTATCATACGGATTGTACTGGGGATTCTTTTCATCCTGGCCGGATTCGTAAAAGTTTTTCGCGACCGCGAAGAATGCGCGCGTATTTTTGAAGGAATGGGATTCCCCGCTCCTCGGGTATTTTCAATAGTCGTTGGACTCGTGGAACTTTTGGGCGGCATTTGCCTGATTGCCGGGTTTGGCACGCAGGTGGTCGCTATTGTTCTCTCTCTGTTAACCCTCCTTTTTCTTTATATTAAAATTCGCCGGCCTGATCTTTTACCCAATGGCGCGGTCTACTATGTCCTCATTCTCACCATGGCAATATCTCTTACCGTAACCGGCGCCGGATTCCTGGCATTTGATCTGCCGTTGTAAACAAAAAACTGTCCGTCACGGACAGTTTTTTGTTGGGAGCTGAATGACTATGAAAGGTGCTTGGAAACAAGCTTGGTCATTTCAAACATATTGACCGTGCCTTTTCCGCCGAAAACGGCCTTAAGATTAGCGTCTGCGTCAATGTTCCGCTTATTCTTCGGGTCCTGGAGATTATTTTTCTTGATATAAACCCAGAGCTTTTTTACGACTTCGGAACGGGGCATTGGGCCTTTGCCGACTACGAGCGCGAGTTCATCGCTAATCTTCATGGGTTTCATAAACGCGGAGACTTTCTTTTCTGCCATATTTTTTTGCTTGCCCGCTTAAGTTTGCCTTATCCTCCTAAGTTTGCCTTGCAAATTTTGGGGGATGCAAAGTTTGGCGGGTTTGTTGGTTAAATCGGTTAATTTGGTAACGGGTTAATAATAGCACTTGGGGGAAGTAATGGGGAGGGGGGGTGAAAATTCAGATATTGTCGTCACAAATATTTTTCCTTGGGTTAAGCCCCTATTTTCCAAACACCTTTCTCCAGAAAAGCCTCAATTGTCTGTCTGGTTGCCTTATTGATGAGGTTTGAATGGGAGATTTTCCGAGATTTGGCATACTCCGCTAAAGTCACGATTTTTTTGCCCTCCAAATACGCGAGGCGCTTGTAGTAACTATTGGTTAAAGCTTTTGCGACGATTTCTTCCATTATTTCCGTCCTACCGTTGTCATCAAATTCTTTAAACGCGTCGTAGTACTTTGCCCGGTCTATAAACTTGATATTAATCGGTACAAAACCCTCTCTGATCAAAAGGTAATTGTTAAGCACGCGACCAATGCGGCCATTCCCATCTATAAATGGGTGTGTGTATTCAAACGCAAGGTGTAATCTCGCGATTCTTTTTACGATACTTTCGTGACTGCCCGCATTGTATTCCGCGAGCATTTTTTCTAGGCGTTCCAAAATTTCTTTCGGGGCAGGAGCGATATGGCTCCCCACGCGAACATACTCATCGTCCTTTCTAAATCTCCCGGCAATATCATCTCGTATATTTGAGATAAGCATTTTGTGCAATGACAACATGACATCGAGCGTGAGTTCCTGTTCTTTGGCCCGTTTGTCTATATATGAAACAACCCGCGCAAGGTTTTTCGCCTCAAAAATTTCCCGTTCACTGATATACCGGCCCAGGTCAATCTGAAGGAGTATTTTTTCCGTCTCCTCGAGCGTGAGAGTACTGTTCTCAATGGCGTTTGAGTTGTACACCTGTTCAGCAACTTCAGCTTCAGATATATGTTTAATAAGCGCATCTTTGCCGGTAGATGCTTTATAGTACCTCTCCCTTAACGCCCCAATTTTACTTAATACAGCCAGTGTCTTTGCCATATGTGATAAGTATAGTTATTTTCACGGTTTTGTCAACATAACCGTGAAAGTCTGTGTTTTTTTATGTGTTTTTCACGTTTTTGGGGTGTTCCTATATGCGAAGTTGGGGGTATTACCTTACTTCCAACCATAGAGACGGGTGGCGATTACGTATGGGGGGGTATTAGTACGATGGGGGGGTTATTAGGTGTCTTTTCCATCCTGTGGATAACCTTTACACTCATATAAAAACCTGTTACCATGCAAATATAAGAAGTAAGTCCTCTCGCGTTGGGTTACCGAATGGCGACCCGTTAAAGCGGGGGGCTTTCTTTTTATTATGGGAATAAAAGTCGTTCATCTATAATCTTACTTTTTATAAGTTCATAAAATTCGAAATCCCCTCTCTCATAC
>CAYHZS010000033.1:0-9130 GCA_964361185.1 uncultured Candidatus Saccharibacteria bacterium | reverse complement strand
ACCACGCCGATTGTCCCGACGGATTCGGAGGCGCTTTTGCCGCCTGGAAAAAATTCGGAAATAAGGCAGAATATATTCCTTTGGGGTATGGGGATTCGCTATCTCCGGGGCTGAAAAATAAAGAAATATACATTGTTGATTTCTCTTTGCAGAAAAAGGAATTGCTCAAACTCATTAAGAATAATAAAAGGGTTACGGGCATAGACCATCACGCTTCGTCGGAAAAAGAAACCAAACTTACCTACAAGTACTCTTATTCAAACAAAAATTCAGGTGCCGTTCTGGCGTGGAAATATTTCCATCCCAAAAAAGAAATTCCTAAAATGTTTAAATTTATAGAAAGAATTGATTTGGGAATTTATAGGGACGAAATAGCCAAAACTGCCGGAGTTCTTATCGAATCATACAGCTTTGATTTTAAGGAATGGAATATATTACTTAACGATTTCAATAATCCGAAAAAACTGAAAGCACTTCTTGGTAAAGGCAAAGCCATACTCGCCTATGAAAACGTCCTAATCAAAGACATCGTCCAAAGCGCCAAACTGGTAAAGATTGCTGGACACAAAGCATATGCTATCGGCTTACCGAAGCTTCCGATAAATTTTAAATCCAAAATAGCGCTTAGTTTGATGGAAAAAGGGGTCCCCTTGGCAATTTTATGGAGAACTCACGGCAAAACCATAAGTGTCTCTCTAAGATCTGGAAATGCGGTAAATGCGTTCAAAATTGCACAGAAATATGGCGGAGGGGGACACAAGCAATCTGCTGGGTTCAGTATTCCCTCAGACAAACCATTACCATGGAGAAACGTTGACTCCATCCCAAAAAAGCGTTAGGATTAGCTTGCCTTGAATATCTAAGGCATTTTCTTTTACTTGCTAAGAGCACGAATAAACAACCAAATACGTGCTACTGAACTCAGGGTTCTCGGAAGCGAGGGCGAAAATTTGGGTGTTATTACCACAAAGGAAGCCCAAAAAATAGCCGATGACCAGGGTTTTGACCTAATAGAGATATCCCCAGAGGCCAAGCCGCCTGTTGCCAAAATAATGGATTTTGGCAAATATCAGTACGAGCTCTCCAAAAAGCAGAAGAAAATGAAAGCGAAAGCGCATGTAACCGAGACCAAAACCCTCCAGGTAAAAATCGGCACCGGCGAACACGACCTTATGATTAAGGCCAAACAGGCGTCCAATTGGCTCAAGGAAGGACATCGTATCAGAATAGATCTCTTTCTAGCCGGACGCGCCAAGTACATGGAAGAACCATTCCTTAAGGAAAGGCTCGGAAGAATCCTTCATTTAATCACCGAGGAATACAAAATAGCCGAGGAATATAAAAAGGGGCTTAAGGGGAGAACGATTGTTATAGAGAGGGAAGGAAAAAAATAAATCAAATTAAGGAGCAACACGACTATAAATTTATTTACCCGCCAAAGTTTTTGCAATTTATTTTATCGTTTAATTAATCAATAAAAGATTGAGGGGATAATTTTTAAAAGTAGGGGTGCCTACAAGCAAAAATTTAGGCGGGTCATTATTTTCAAAAATCTCGCTATCGCTCGCTTAAGAAAATATATGAAAACCAACAAATCATATTCAAAGAGACTGAGAGTGACCAAAAACGGAAAGATTCTGGGTAGAAAAGCCGGCTTCAACCATTTTAACGCCAAGCAACCGCGCACAAGGCAATTGAGCGGGAGAAAAACCAGAGCCTTTTCCATGACCAACAAGCAGAAAAGCCGGTTCATATCGTCCAGCAAGCAGTCGTAGATAATGGCTTCGCCCACAGTTTTTTTTTCAAAAACTTTTGAAAACAAAACTGTGGGCGCGAAACATTACCCGCCAAAATTTTACTGTTTAGATAAAAATAGTAATGACGGGAGATAAGGCAACCGAGTATATTGAAGTAATAGATAATAAATAGTAAAACTTAGGCGGGTGGCGATTTTTATAGTCGTTTCACTCCTTAAAAATCAGCCATGACAAGAGTAAAAAAAGGAACAATCGCAGCAAAGACTAGGAGCACCGCACTACGAAAAGTAAAGGGTTATAGGTTTGGACGGAGCACGAAAGAAGCCCAAGCTTATGAAGCAATAGTACATGCCGGCAAATATGCATTCGCCCATAGGCGCGATAAGAAAAATGATTTCCGCCGACTTTGGACAGTTAAAATAAACGCCTCGCTCCGTGAAGAGGGGCTCACTTACAGCAAATTCATTGGGGTACTTAAGAAAAAAGGAATCATAATCGACCGAAAAATTTTGGCCACTTTGGCTGAGCATAACCCCGAAAGCTTCAAAAGAATCCTCGCAGAAGTTAAATAACAAAAAAAACCGCCCCTCCCTGCTAGCAGGGAGGGGCGGTTTTTTTATTCACTGATTTTTCCGCGTAACCTCCTGTGGCATTCCGCTTATGGATGTAAAATCGACTCTGTCCGGCTCTTTCCCTTTTCCGATCATCTCAATGGTTCTCTTAATCAACCTCTCCGGGCTTTCATCAAAAATAATTTTGCTGTTCACTCGGTTGCTTTTATCTATAATCATTTTCAAAACTTCATCCATATCCCAATCCCCGCGCAAGATTCCAGTTGGCTTCTCATCTTCGTAAGAAATGGTAAATTCATGAACAGTTCCTATTCTCCCGCAACCGATAACGACCGCATCCGCAGACCGTGTCAGGATCAAATCGCGTCCGGAATAGCCAAAACCGGTATAGATTATCAAGTCCATGTAATCTATCGGGAGGCGGTATACTTCAACATGTTCGCGTTCGCTTGATGCCGGCGAAAAACCTATTGAGATACCCCCAGCTTCCTTTGCTCCCATCGCCGCCCAGAAGGGAAAGCCCGTAGTCGCTCCGGTAACCAGAATGCATCCTTGATTCACCACTTCGCGCCCGAGAGCCTTGGCTTTTTCCAAAGCGCTCGGTCCGCAATGGCCGGTCTCGGCGGCGCCAGAAACGCAAATTTTAAATTTTGTATGCCCGTGTTTTTCTGTTCCCTCCATGATTAACGTAAATTATAGCACTTAAAACAAGAGTTCCACTCTGTCTCCTCTCTCTGGAGCACTTGCGTCCACCCCCAAATAATCGCGCAGGCGCTGTGTCAAAAACAAGGATGACCTGGGCTCGCCCAGTACCGCAAAAACTTTTTTCACCCTGTCGGCCGTGTCCTCAACAAAAGCAAAAAGGTGATCCGAATCCTTGTGCGAAGAATACCCGAAAATACTTACTACTCTCGCGTTCACGGGTATATCCTCGCCTAAAATGCGTATGTGTTTGACTCCTTCCTGCAGTAATCGCCCCGGCGTGCCTATGGACTGATAGCCGACCAAAAGAAGGGTTGACTTAGGGTCAGGCAAATAGTTTTTTTCATGATGAATGATGCGTCCGCCATTACTCATTCCGGAACCGGCAATGATTATTTTGGGGCTCGGAGAACGCAGTATCTCTTTTGATTCTTCGGTGCTAAGTGTCATCTTAAGCCCCGGGAAATTAAAAATATCATCCCCTCCTTTTATTTGATGCCTGGTTTTTTTATTAAAAAATTCTTCCGACTCCCTGTAAACTTTCGTCACATTTATGGCAAGAGGTGAATCCAGATATATTGGGACAGGAGGTATGCGTCCGTTCTCAACCAAATTATTTATTTCAAAAAGCAAATCCTGGGTGCGCTCAAGGGAAAAAGCCGGTATCATGAGCACTCCACCCGACTTGACCGTATTCTCTATTGCTTCTTCGGTGCGTCTGCGCTTTTCTTCATGAGGCTCATGGTTGCGGTCTCCGTAAACACTTTCCATGACCAGATAATCCGCATCCGTAATTTTTTCTGTGTCATTCAGTAGAGGCGCCGGTGAATTTCCCAGGTCCCCGGTAAAAATAATTTTCTTTCCGTTGTAGGTTATCTCAACCATAGCCGAACCGAGAATGTGTCCCGAGTCGCGTAGCACAACCGAAAACGGCCCAATGTTAACCGGAGAATGATACGGAACAGTCTTCCACAGTTTCATCGTACTTTTGATATCCGGTTCCGTATATACAAGAGGTGTGTTTTCACGCCTAGATTCTTTTTCCAGAACGCCCAGACTGTCCGTGAGCATAAGCTCGCTGATTTTTTTTGTGGGAACAGTGGAGTAAACGGGTCCGCTGTAACCCTGCGAAACCAGCCTCGGAATCCGACCTGTATGATCCAGGTGAGCGTGAGTGACAAAGAGGGCGCTAATTTCCTTCGGGTCATAGGGGAATGGTTCAAAGTTGCGGTCATCCGCCGTCTTCCGTGTCTGAATCATGCCACAATCAATCATTATTTTCGCCCCTTCGGCCTCAAATAAAAAATTGGAGCCGGTTACCTCTCCCGCTCCGCTGCAAAAAGTCAGTTGTGCTTTTTTTACCATGAATAGTCCCCGTTAAACACAATTATACCAAATTACAGTATATTTAAAAAGATTACGGAGTCTCGTAGTGAATAATCCCTACTACTGGGACAGCGTAAGAAAAAACCCGCCGAAGGGGCGGGTTTTTTCTTAGGGTTACTTGGCGAATATTAGCCACTAGTTAGATACTAGGTGGGTGTTCGCAGTCTTCCGCCACGGCGGGAAACATTTTGAACTCCCTGGCGAATTATTTAATCTAGATAATATTCCAAATAACCCTACTTATAGTTTGCACCTGATACATAATTTTGCAATATTTACATTGGGTAAAAATTGTATCGTATTTGGTCGAAACAATTCGGGGCAGGAACAAAGGGTAAATTACTCCTTCCGGCCGTCAAAATTCACGTCGTAAAGGATTTTTTCCTGAACCAGAGAATATTTATGAATTTCTTCCGGCAAAAACCAGTGTTTTAATTCCGCTTCTGCTTCCTTCACGCTACCAGAAGCATGAATGAGATTTCTTATGGCGCGCCCGTCGTCATCCGCCATGTTATATGAATCCAAAACGTAATCTCCGCGTATGGTTCCCACATCTGAACTCCTAGGCTCCGTACTGCCGACAAGTTTACGAATAAGTTCCACGGCATGCGCTCCTTGCCAAGCCATAGCAATCACGGGACCAGCGGTTAAATATTTCTTAAGGTTTTCCAAGATTACAGCGGTTATCTCATAAGGATCTTGGGAGGGAGGCTCTTCTCCTCTTTCGCGCGCTTTTTGGATGCGCTTTTCTCCGGTAATACGGCGCCAATCCGGGTCAAGCGTATAATGGGCCTCCACGAATTTTTCGTCCGGAGTAACCATTTTAATCGCACAAAGCTTAAGTCCGACTCTTTCAAAACGCCTGATGATTTCACCAATAAGAGAGCGCTGTACTCCGTCAGGTTTAATTATAATCAACGTCCGTTCTGTTTTAGGATGGGGCATGAAATTAACTTACTACTTATAACTAACGATTTACAATAATACGTCGCATATTAACAAATGTCTCACAAAAATTCAAATTGCATGGAACAACCAATGTGAGTAAATTCTTTATCCTTGATTCAAGGTAGCAGGTTGTGAGTCGTTGGTCGTTGGTCTTTGGTACCTCCTCCTCATCTCCGCTTCCACATCCGCCCTGTCGCGACCATATTTCATCCGAGACACTTCTTTTATTTTCTCCAGCATAGCGCGGTCTCCCCTCTTATTCTGGGGAACCTCGACCGAAAATGGCTTAGCGGGCTGTCCTCGAATCAGCATTTTTATATAGCAATTATAATTATCGATGCTGATGATGTCTCGTGCCGTAAAAACCGGCTCAAACTGCTTAGCTAGAAATTCAGCGTCTTCGCTTCCAACTCTGTAAACCGCCATGGAGCCGACATTTCCAAATACCGCATTCCTGATATTTTCTTCCAGCTGTTTTATATATTGATGCGCGATATTCAGACTCAAGCGATATTTCCGAGCCTCAGACAAAATAGTAGCGATAGAATCAGTCGTCACATTTTGAAATTCGTCTATATACAGATAGAAGTCGGGTACTTCTTTCGTCCCTCCTATTACGTCCACGCGAGATAATGCCGCCATCAGAATTTTTCCGACCAAAATAAGGCCGAGCAAGTTCGCGTTTATATCCCCCAAACGGCCCTTGGAGAGATTCACCAGAAAGATTTTTTTGGAATCCATGATGTCTCGAAAATTAAATGAAGATTTCTCCTGCGAAACTATCGGCCTCATATAATCATTCGACAGAAATACATCAAATTTGTTGGTAATATATGGCACGAAATTGGCCAACGATTGTTCGCCCGTGGTCTTTACGGCATTATCCCAAAATTGCCTGATAAGAGGATTCTTGCAGTGCATCAATTTGAGCGTCCGGTAGTCTTTGTCGGACATTACTCTTCCTATGTCTACCAAGGTATTGCCCGATTCCGGATGCTCCATTACCAAGAGCGCCGAATTTCTGAAATATTGCTCAAACATCGGTCCGCCTGCGACTTTCATATCAAAAAGTTTGTTGAATATGGCCAAAAGCTCGTTCACTACAAATGTTTTTTGTTCCGGAAACCGCGGATCGTACTCAAGCATATTAAGACCCATCGGCCTTCCCATATCCGCCGGATCAAAATAAATAACATCATCAATGCGTGAAGGAGGGACGTTGGCCAAGATGTCCAAAATATCCGTGCCATGCGGATCAATCATACACACGCCGTTTCCTGCTTCCATATCTTGGATAATCATATTTTTAAGAAGCGTTGTTTTACCGGTTCCGGTTTGGCCGATGACATAAAAGTGCCTCATACGGTCTTCGCGCGTCATATAGACGGGAGTTTCCAGATGGCGGTATCTGTTCACGCCGATAAACATTCCTTCTTTCGGCATATCAAACGGAGCCGGAGCGTCCGCGCCCTTTATTTGTTTCAATTGGTGCGATCCGGTTACCCCGCCGGGAAAATGGAAGATGCTCGACAATTCTTTTATGTTAAGCGGCATGGGGTGATCGTAAGAAAATGTCCGATAAGAAAACTCATGGAAAAGTTTCCTAAGCCCGCTCCTTCCTTTCTCCGGCGAAAAAGATATCCCGTTCGATCCGGCCAAAGTAAACTGATTGAAAGCCGACTCCAAATCCAAGATTATTTCATCGGCGCGCTTGGAATCTCCCGCGGAGGCAATAACTCTGATATTTGTGTTGATAATAGTACTGCCGATTTTATCAGTCAGACGTTTTATGGCGCTCTCGTCTATTTTTTTTGCTTCGCCCTCTCCGTCTTTTTTTAGAGAACCGCTCCCTAGAACCATTCCTTTTACTGTTTTTAGAAAGGCTCCTCCCAAACCCCAGGCCATGTTAGTGACTTCTTTTATCGGCACTCCGCGCTTTATCTGATCAAGCACCACGCCATATTTTTTAAGGAAATAATCTCCGACTGGGGTAATGACAAACTGTATGGCCGCTCCTTCTCCCTCTTTCTTTAATTTGGAAAATACGTTCAAGATGACAGGCAGGGGGTCATTATCAAATTCATCGTATGTTTTAACCGGAAATACCTGTGACTCGGTAAATTTGGCGTAAGCGCCAATCGAAGCGCCGTCCGGGTTGAATATATTGTAATCGTCTTTTGCTTCTTTTAAGCGCGCCTTGGGATATAGAGCCATCAATTGCTTTTCCAAAAGATCCCCTTTATCGGAAGGAACCGCCGAGTAAAAAATAATTTCGTCGCTTGTATTTGACAGGGCAATTTCAAGAGTAAAGTAGTTTTTGCCCGGGAGATTGTCCCTTCCATCCGAAATAGAAAGCATGCCGGCGTAAAATTGCTCCATTACGGCTACTATTTTTTTAAAATTCTTCTCGGCTGATTCCTTTTCTCCTTCAGGCAAGATAATTTCAAAGAGTTTCATATGGAGCGCCTTGGAAAGTTCTTTTTCCCGCCCCACGACTGACACTCCTGACCCAAACTGTATGTACTGGACGAGAAGACGGTGAAAATCGTCGTCAATGTGAGGATTATTAAGTTTTTCCACGACGGAAAGGACGTTTTTTACGCCATGCTCGAGCATAATGCCCAGAAGTTCCTCCATTTTACTATCATGAGTTTCCGGCTTTAGCTTAAGAACTATCTTTTCCGTTTTTTCTTCGGACAAAGCATAGCCAGGACGTAATACTTCTTCCGTTTTTTTTGCGGAGTAATCACGAATTACGTTGCGGGAAGGTTCATATTCGCTTCTCCCCTTCTCTGCCTCCTCCATTTGCCTCTCCTTTTCCCGAAGTTTGCCACGCAAAAAATCCATCTCCTCTTTCGGAGATGAAAAACTTTCGTGCTTGAGACCAGAAGCTGTTTCCATCCTGTAGTGAAATTTCGGTTTGTTAAATCTCTCGACCTTTTTTATATAAAAACTCTTTTACTCTCCTCTTCAACAATCTACCACCTTGAGTAGTTTTTAAATACTTTTCTCTCCGCTTAGCATCATCTTTGTCAAGACAAGCCTCATAGTAAATTATCTTCCACGGTTTATATCTTCGGGTCGAAAGATTTGACCCTTGATTATGTTCTGCTAGTCTACTTTTTAAATCGGAAGTATAACCAATATAAAGTTCATTGTTTTTTTCGCTCTGTAAAACGTAGGTATAAAACATAATCGAACCGAAATTCTACTACGGGATCCATTAACCCTTATTGTAGGCGAGGAAAGACTAAAAAGGAAGTGACTCCAAGGAAAAAATCAAAACTCCAGAACACTCATAAAGAAATCCGACGGGCAACTGACAGCTGATTCATTGTACTCCGGTGCGAAATCGCCGTCTCCGCAGGAATTCTGAGCACTGCAATAATCGGGATTGCCGTTCGTGCTAAAACAGGTCCATTGCCATGGATTGGGGTAGCTCCCGGTTACGGCGCCCGGGATACCGACGTTGCACAAATTGCTTGAGGGCTTCACTCCTGTTTTTACTCCGTCCGCCAGGCCACACTCGGCATCTATGGGAGGATTGTAGGTGAAATAAGCTTCAATGGTGTGGGTGCCGGTGGTGTTTGCCGGAAAAGTGTAGGAACTTATGGCACCTTGGTTTGAACCATCAACCAAGACTTGGGAAATGTTGTTAGGATTTGCGGAAATATCGAAACGCTTGCTTTCTCCTAGAGGGACCGGGACAACACCGGTTGGACTAATAGACCCGCCCACTCCGGAAGAGGGATAAGAAGAGGCGTT
>CAYHZS010000032.1:0-9778 GCA_964361185.1 uncultured Candidatus Saccharibacteria bacterium | reverse complement strand
TCAGTTGGTTAGAGCACAGAGCTTATACCTCTGGGGTCCTTGGTTCGAGTCCAAGGGGGCGGACAGAGAAATCTTCTTATTTATTCAAAGTGTATCTCTTTCCCGCGCGAGAATAATTCTTTTTGCAAACTTGGATGACCTGAAAGTTCTGGGTCATTTTTTAACAAACTCCGCGCTTCCTCGCGAGCAGCTTCCACCATTTTTATGTTCTTTATTGCTTCCATTCCTAGGTCGGAAATGCCCCATTGTTTAGTACCGGATAATTCCCCGGCTCCGCGGAGCGCCAAATCAAGTTCCGACAATTCAAATCCGTTTTTGGCGGTGACGAGCGCTTTCAATCTGGCGACTGATTTCTCGGATTTGGTCTCGGAAAATACAAAGCAGTACGGCTGATACGTGCTTCTTATTACGCGTCCGCGGAGCTGATGCAATTGTGCGAGACCGAATCGTTCAGCGCCTTCTATGACGATAAGAGTGGCATTCGGCACATTCACCCCCACTTCTACTACTGAAGTGGCGACCAGAATTTTAATCGCGCCTCGCGCGAATTCGTTCATTACCCATTCTTTATCGTCCGGTTTCATTTTACTGTGAAGAATGTCTATAGCGTAATCGGGAAAAATTTCTTCAGACAGGCGCTTGGCTTCAGCTTTGACGGACTTAGCGATAAGAGCCATTTCTTTTTCAGGATCGGGTTCGTCTATGCGCGGACAGATGATATACGCCTGCCGTCCTTTGGCGAGCTCTTCCCTTATTTTTTCGTAGGCTTCATCTCTTTTGTTTGGTGTGACGATTTCAGTAATGACCGGTTTTCTGCCAGCCGGCATTTCGTCAAGGAGCGATAAATCTAGGTCTCCGTAAATTGTAAGCGCGAGAGTCCGCGGTATTGGAGTTGCCGTCATGCTTAGCAGATGGGGGAATATTCCTGACTTTCTGGCGAGTTTGGCGCGCTGATTTATTCCGAATCTATGCTGTTCGTCGATAATAACCAAAGCCAGGTGTTTGAAGGCGACCTTATTTTCTATTAAGGCATGGGTGCCGATAAGCATCGGTATCTCGCCATTCGCGAGCCACTTTAAAAGCTGGGTTCTTGAAATATCCGTTGCCCCGCCCGGATTTACTTTTGAGGGAAATTTTTTGGCTCCGCTTCCCGTAATCAGGCCGATTTGAACGCCTGTTCCCTTGAAATATTCCATGAAAGATTCAAAATGTTGCTGTGCCAATATTTCCGTTGGCGCCATGTACGCGACCTGCAAGTTTCCGAAAGTTGCTTCGTTCGGCCTTGTCATTACTGTCGCGAATGAGGCCACAGCGGCGACAGCTGTTTTTCCACTACCGACATCTCCCTCCAGCAGTCTGGACATCGGGTGGCCTTTTTTAAGGTCGCTTAAGACGTGAGCTATGGATTTGTTTTGGGCTTCCGTCAAAGCATAAGGGAATTTCCCCATAAATTTATCTATGGTTTGTTTATCCGCATTTACCGGGTAAGCAGGAGCCTTTTCGTAATTGAGGCGGTCCCTTTGGCGGGAGAGTTGAATAAAGAATATTTCTTCAAAAGAAAATCGCTTATGCGCGGCGGAACGGTGGATATCTTTTTTGGGCGTGTGTATCCAGATAAGCGCGGTTTTTAAATCCGGCAGATGGTACTTTGCGATAATCTTCTTGGGTATCGGGTCCGCAATCTTGTCCAAAACTCCGCTTTGGAAAACTTTTTGTATGGCGTAATAAAACCAGCGCGAACTTACCCCGATGCTTCCGGGATATATGGGTATATATGGCTCCTCTTTCTTTTTGCCGAAAAGAGAATCTCCGATATCTATAGGCAGTTCTCCGGCAGTTTCTATTTCAGGGTTAGCCAGATAAAGAATTCCTTTTCTTTCCGTGACTTTTCCGGAGAGCTTAACCGTTCCGCCGTTTTGTATCATCTTGGCGATGTAGGGCTGGTTGAACCAGACAATTTTTATTTTCCCAGTATTGTCTGAAACTTCTCCCTCGGCCATGGCAATTCTTTTTTTCCAAGCTTTGCTAGTCTTTAGCTTGTTTACCTGGCCATAGATGGTGGCTTTTTCCCCTTCGACTAGATTTCCGATAGTGGTTATTTCACCCAAATCGGCATACCGCGTGGGAAAATGATACAAAAGATCAAGAATCGTCTTTATACCGAGTTTAGAAAGCGCTTTTTCCTGTGGTTGTTTAAGGCGGAAGAGTTCCTTGATGGGTGTATCTGGTTCCATAGCTCCGTAATTATATATCGTAGCTCTCAGCAAAAACATCCCTGACTGTCGCGGGTATGGCGTAGCTCCCTATTTTACAATTATGACTCCTCGCTTGTCTGGATCCATATGGTTATGGTATTTCCATGATCCGCTTTGCGTGAATATATATGCGTATTTACCGCTGTTTCCCACCGCTCCGCGCTCATCAAATCCGGGAAGGCCGGTATGCGCCGGATGGGGGTCCGAAGCAATCCACATGTTCAGATCCGTTGTATTTATGAAGGTAACCGATTCTCCAGCTTTTATCTCCATAGTATCCGGCTCGAACCCTTTCAGAGTGTAGGTTATCGTATTCTTTGGCGCTACCTTAACAGTATTTTCCGGTAGTCCTTTATCCAAAGTGCCGGCAATATTTACTCGCGCAAGAATTATTTTTCCACCCATATCGTTCGCCGGTATGTCCGGACCGGGGAAGCGCATTACTCCATCGCTGTTGCCGTCAACATAGGCCATTATGAAAATAACCTGACCGTCCCTCGTATCTTCCTCAAGATTGACAGTGATATTTTTGTTTTCTCCCATGGGGAGAATGTTTGAAACTCCGAGTATTTTGCCAGGAACTCCACTTTCATCCTTGCGCACCACTAGGAATCCTTTCTCTTTGATCGTGAGAGAGGAGACGATTACCGTATTCCCCGGTTTCTGGCTTGACACGGTAATCGCTGGAATGTTAGAAGCTTCGCTTTTTTGGTTATCGTCCGGTGTAGTCGCTATATATGACTCATAACCCGCAATAGCAACTACGGCAAGAATTCCAATGATTATAAAAATGTTTCTCATGTTTTCCCTGTAGTGAAAAATGACATAGCTCTCAGGAGCTTTTTATCGCTTTATTCCGTCGTTCTGGAAATCTTTCATTTTAGTAACATACCCGATTTTATTTCTTAGCTCCAATGCCATTTTCTACTACGGGGTTTATTCAATAATACCATTATCTTCAATTATCTTTTTGTAGGCATAGGCGCTCGGGCGGGGGCGCCTTTCAAGCGTTTTATAATCTATCTCAATCAGGCCAAAGCGGGGCCAGAATCCTTTGTCCCATTCAAAATTGTCCATTAAAGACCAATGTAGGTAACCGCGCACATCCGTGCCTTCTTTTATGGCGCGATGGACGTTTTTTAATGATTCTTTAATAAACCACTCGCGTTTTTCATCTTTCGTGTCAGCTAGCCCGTTTTCGGTTATGTAAATTGGCTTGCCGTATTTTTTGAGGCCAATAAGACAGTGATATATCGCTTCGGGGCAGAGTTCCCAGCCCATGTCGGAAGTTTTTTCGTTCCTATTTTTATTGAACCCGTAATTTATGCGGTTGTGGAAATAATGATTCAGGCCGATGAAATCCTGAAATTTCCTGATTCTCCACAGAAAAAAATTATTCCACCAAATATCTGCGAAGAAAGCGAGCAGGTGATTTGTGAAGTCTTCGTCCGCCGGTTCGAAGTGAATATTATTTTTAGCGATGCCTATATGAGCGAGAGGGGTAATTTCTTTTATGAGTTTATAGGTTTTTTTGTGTGCGCGAATCAGATTTTTAAGCGCGCGAAGATATTTTATAGGGCTCTTTTTTTGTGGCGGCCATACTCCCTTAAAATATGAGTGCGCGGTATAAATTTCCGGTTCGTTTAATGTTATCCAAAATTTTACTTCCGGTAATTCTTTGGCCATGCGTTTTGCATAGATTGCAAAATGATTTGCAAATGAGTGCGAAGACACACCTCCCTTATCCCGTAGCCATAGGGGAATTGTCCAGTGCCAAAGTGTTACAAAAGGCTCAAGCCCGAGCTCCCGACATGTTTTTACCGCATCGCGGTAATGTTCAATTTCTTTCTCGTCAAACTTTCCTTGAGACGGTTCTATCCGTGACCATTCAATTGAGAAACGCGTAGCGTTGTGGCCGAGAGATTTAGCCAAGGCAAAATCTTCTTTGTATTTATGATAGTGGTCGCATGCGGAGCCGGAGATATAATTTTCCGGGGCGGTTGTTTCTTCCGATATATTTTTCCAAATTGGCAGGTGGCCGAATTCACTCCGTGCTTTACCCGCGAGTCGTCCGGCGTTTTCTTTTTCCCAAACAGCCCAGTCGTTTAGGTTGTTACCCTCAACTTGGTGCGAGGCGGTAGCCGCGCCCCAGAGAAAATCTTTCGGAAACTCGTATTTCATAAAGATACTATACCTTGTTTGAGCCCTATGTAGAACAGGCGATTTGTGATAGTTTATTGATTATTGGAGACGTGGCTGAGTGGATTAAATCTGAACTGCTTCAGATTTAATCCGGTTCCGAGCGAAGCGAGGAAATGTCCGATGCCGTAGGCAGGACATAGGTGGACGACTTGTCGAACACTCAGCCATCTATTCATGTGTTATTGTTTGCGTAAGCAAACTATTGGAGACGTGGCTGAGTGGTCGAAAGCGCCTCACTGCTAACGAGGTAGGGTTTAAAAGCCCTCGACGGTTCGAATCCGTCCGTCTCCGTAGTTTTGAAACGCAGTAAAAAACTGCGGAGACGAGCAAGGCGCCTGCGCGCCTTGCGTACAGATTCGAACGCCGGAGTATAAAACTTTTAGCAGAAAGTTTTGCGAGGCGGTGCCTAGACCAATTGTTTAGGGTGGCATACAATTGAGTCGAAGGAGAAATTCCGTCCGTCTCCGCACTGTATATTGCAAAATATTGCAAATTATGATTTATAGATTTTATAAAAACGATAAGGGCTGGTTTATAGATCTCCCAAGTTACCCATTTTCAAAAGCACATTTAGCTATGGTTAAAGGAGCTGATGTATTACTCGACCAGCTCGCAGAAAACAGGAATGAGATCTGGATAGAAGGATCTACTCAACCTATCCCTAAGTATACCGATGTACTAGATAGGGTTAAAAGACTTGGGCTCGCAAAAGGGTCAATATACAAAGGAAATAATATAAAAATAAATTACACAATCCTTGAAGAAAATAATTTGTGGCTCTGTCCGGTGACTCTTTTCGTATTTTGGCATTACCCAAAGAAGATATATTACAAAAAAGTTCAAAAACCCGAATAGAAGGGGCTGATTAGTTTGGATTTCGCCGCCAATGTATAAATTCTCAATTATTTCTTATTTTGAACCTGAGGTTACTAGGGAGATCCGCGGAATTCAGGAGAAACTTTCTGAACTTACTGGCTCAAAAGGTTCGCTTGCCGCTTGGATTCCCCACATTACAGTCGGATCAGGAATAACGATTGAGGAAGGCCAACTAGGAGGTTTCTATAACCAGATAGAAACTTTTTTAAAGGACTTTTCTGGTACAACCATTGGAACAAGAGATTTCTCATTTATGGACAACTGGTCAGGATCAAAACTCGGATTTTCACCATATGTTGTGTACATTAAACCATACGATTATGGTGTACTCCCGCGGATAGCTTCATTTCTTGAAGAATCTTTGAAACCAAATTATCCTGCCTGGTATGATCAGCCATGGCCATATAGTCCGCATATAACTGTCGCTTATAAAGACTTAAACAAAGAGGGTTTTTTAAAAGCTAAAGAGTATTTAACAGATAAGACATTTGAGCGAGATATTGTAATAAATAATGTTTGCTTAGCGATTCAATCTGAGAATGGTTTTTGGGAAGAATTCAAACGCTTTGATTTAAAAAAATAATTTTTTTTTGGCTTTAATGCGCCAAGGCGACACTTAGTATATTTTTTACTCTGGCTTCTTTTAGAGTTTTTCTCGCTTCGGACATAGTGGCGCCGGTCGTGATTACGTCGTCAAGCAAAATTATGTTTCGTCCACGGATTACATCCGGATTTTTTACGGCAAAAGACCCTTTCAGATTTTTTAGGCGTTCGCGCCGACCTTCCGCTTTGACTTGGCTTTCGGTGTGGCGCGATTTCAAAAGCGTGTTGGTATTTAATTCAAAACCGCCAATTCGCGCGAGTTCATAGGCGACCAATTCTACTTGATTGTATCCGCGTTCGCGGAATCTTTTGCCGGAAATCGGCATGGGTAAGAGCAGGGGATTGGAGAAGTTTTTCATGAGTTTAAGTTCAGCTAGCTCCTCCAAAAGGATGTCATAGAGCATCTTGGCAAAAATTCCGGCCAGCATCCTTTTATTTCGATATTTGAGTAACCATATAGATTTTTTCACGCGCTTATCTCGGTAGTCTAAAAGGACAACGGTGTTTTTGTCGGGGGGAAATCCTTTGGGCAAAAAACCGGAGCAACCCGCGCAAAGAGGGACTCCTGTCTTTTTGCAGGCCAGGCATTTTTCCGGAAAGAGGAATGATAAAAACTGTGAAAAAAAGTCCATATATCAGTATTTATATATGATATACTTTATATATTACAATATGGCGATTGACTTAACTTCAATTCTCCAAAAAATAGGACTAAGTCCAGATTTTTTCACGTCCCTGTTCAGGAAAGAAAAGAGTGTTCTTGGTGTGGATATCGGTTCATCCTTCATAAAAGTAGTTCAGCTCCGTAAAAAAAGTGGGCGGGCCGTGCTTGAAACATACGGTGAGCTTGCTTTGGGGCCCTTGGCTGGAATGGAAGTGGGGAGGATGACGAATTTAGAAAGCGACAAGCTTGCGGAGGCCCTTTCGGAAATTTTGAGTGAAGCTAATGTTACCACCAAGTCAGCGGGTTTTTCCATTCCGCTCGCGGCTAGCCTGGTCTCTTTCGTGGAAATGCCTCTTCTTCCGGACAAGCAGTTGGCAGAAATGATTCCCATAGAAGCGCGTAAATATATTCCTGTCCCGATAGGGGAAGTGACTCTTGACTGGTGGATTGTTCCTAAAACGGAAGTTATTGAAGAAGAAAGGTCTGAATTTAAGGAGAATAGTGATTCTTCAAAGGACAAAGAACCCCAGAAGGTTGATGTTCTCATTGCTGCTATTCATAACGCTACACTGGAGAAATACAATCAGGTCATAAAAAAAGTCGCTCTTGACGTTAATTTTTTTGAAATAGAGGCATTTAGCACCATACGTTCGACTTTCAGTAGGGAGATGGCTCCGGTCATGATTTTTGACATGGGGGCGGGAATGACTAAGCTTTCTATTGTGGAAAAAGGAGTTGTTCAATCTATACATATAGTTTCGCGCGGTTCCCAGGAAATTACTTTGAATATGGCTTCGTCCCTCGGTATCTCAATAGGAAAAGCGGAGGCGATGAAGCGTGAAATGGGTTTGCTAGGTATTACGGAAGACGGCAAGGTGGTCTCTGAGATTGCTCGCGCCAATCTTGACTATGTATTTTCAGAAGCGAATAGGGTATTATTAAATTACGAACGGAAGCGCAACAAGACCGTTGGCAAAGTTATTTTGACTGGTGGTGGCGTGCTCTTGAAAGGTTTTCTTCCGGAAGCAGCAAAAAATCTGGAATCGCAGGTAATGCTCGGTGATCCGTTTGCGAAAGTTGAAGCCCCGGCCTTCTTAATTGATGTCTTGAAGGATGCGGGACCGGAATTTGCCGTGGCAATAGGGGTCGCTTTAAGGAAACTTCAAGAGATGGACTAGTTTTTGTTCATTAAACCGCGGATTCTGTAGTAGAAAATGGCATAGGAGTTCTAAAGATTTTTAGGATATTAATGTGACAGATTTTATAAACATAATGTAAAATAGTGGTAGCGGAGCTCCCTGTGGAGCAATGCCATTTTTCACTACAGGATGGACCAGACCTCTCAAAATCAAACTTCATTTATCCCTCGCAAGGTTTTAGGAAGGGAGTCATCCATACGTGAAAAGCCAGTGGGTCTTTTTTTAGTAATAGCTACTTTTATCTTCGTTGTGGCGCTTTTGGGTTCGGGCGGAGTGTATCTTTATAAATACAGTTTGGACAAAAGCATTGAAGAATCAAGTCGGTATCTTAACGAGAATAAAGCTGCCCTCGAGCCGAATACTATTAATTACCTTTTGAGGAACGATAAAAGATTGCGCGCGGCTAATGATATTTTGAACAAGCATATTGTTGCCAGTCCAGTTTTTAGCCTACTCGAAGATTTGACCTTAAAAACCGTCCGTTTCTCCAAATTCGATTATTCCAACAATAACGGCAAGGGTGGCATAATCAAATTGAGTGGCGAGGCTAAAAGTTATGGTTCAGTCGCGCTCGAAGCCGATACTTTAAACGGCAACAAGCAAATGATAAAAAGTGCCGTCTTTTCATCTCTCAATCTCAATGAAAGAGGTAATGTCACATTTGATTCGGTAATTACGCTTGATCCGGATGTCACTAACTACGAGAAGGCAATCCTCCGCGACTCGGCAGAAACCAATCTTGGCGACGCTACCTCTCCGGTTGATGAAATTCAAAGTGCTCCCATCCAGTAAAATATATGTTCCAATTTATTTTACCACTTCTAATGATTATCGCTTCAATAGCGATGTATTTTGGTTTTATCGATCCGACGTATAAAGAGACGCAGGCTCTTCAAGAGAAAAAAAATGAATTTGACACTGCCGTTAACAATGCCACGAAGCTCAACGATCGCCTTGAGGAGTTGGTTAAAGAGGACAGTTCTTTCCCGGCAGGCGAAGTCGACCGCCTGAAAAAACTTCTGCCTGATTACGTTGATAACGTGAGGTTGATCATGGAGGTTGACCGCATGGCGCTTAAATATGGAATGTCTTTGCGCGAAGTGAATGTGGAGGGATTGGGAGTGGCGCAAGGAAGCGCTAGCGCGATGACTGATTCCACGGGCACCATAGGAGCAGTCCAAAAAGATTATGACGGGGTGGTGCTGTCGTTCTCCGTTTTGTCTACTTACCCGGTATTTAAACAGTTCCTCAAGGAAATCGAGGAAAATCTGAGGATAATTGATGTGGAGAATATAACCTTTTCCGTGCCGAGGGACTCGAAAGGGCAGGATGTTTACCAATTCGGAGTATCCCTAAGGACATATTGGCTTAAATAATACATATATGACTGGAGCAATAAAAAATATTGTTATCTCTCTCATAATCGTCGGCGCGCTATTCTTTGGATACAAATATTTCTTTGTTAAAGATCCCGTTTCCCCTCTTTCGGTTCAGGAAAATTTGGCCGTGGCCGCAGATATAAAAGAGGGCAAAGATTATCTAGTTGCGCTCATAAATCTAGAACGCATAAATTTCAGTGTTGGGTCCGCCGTATTCAACAATCCGATGTTTGTGAGGCTGAGAGATATGAGTGTTTCTTTGCCTGATGAGCCGCGTGGCAGGAGCGACCCATTTATGCCGATTGGAGAAGATGTCTCCGGTTTAACGCCGGCTATTACAACCGGACAGGTAAAGAAATAAGCTTTTATTCTTGCCGATTCCGCAGCGATGAATGGTATTACGAGGGTTAAAGAAAGCAATTTGCCGATATTATTAAGTATCAATTAATTAACCTTGGCAGGCATGTTCCATGAAGGAACAGCACTGACTTTCGAAAACGGGATGAGTTTTATTGAAAAATTAGCGGATGAGAATATCATAAAGAAAAAAGATATTGAAGATATCGAGAGGGAAGCTCGTGAGAAAGGGACGGACATCGA
>CAYHZS010000031.1:0-10150 GCA_964361185.1 uncultured Candidatus Saccharibacteria bacterium | reverse complement strand
GGGTCGCGAGGCGCGAACCGGAATTATTGAAAAACTCCCAGTCACTGCTAGTTCCGCCTCCTCCCAGGCCCGTGCCAACTGCCTGCCCGTTGAAATAAAGCAAACCGCCGAAATTGTACAATCGGGAAGCGACATTCGCGGGCGTCGCCTGTGCCAAGTAAAGCGGACCGTTTACAGAGAGAGTGTCCGAGGGAGAAGAGGTGCCTATACCCACGCGGTTGTTGATTGAATCTATGTAGAGAACATTTGAATCAAACGCCACATCTCCCGAAAATGTGGACGTGCCTGAACCCGTCACGGCAAGACTGGTTGCCGAGAAAGACGACACCGTAAGAGAGTTAAACGTTCCCGTATTGCCATTTATCGTGCCT
Source organism: uncultured Candidatus Saccharibacteria bacterium (assembly GCA_964361185.1). Classification (GTDB taxonomy): domain Bacteria; phylum Patescibacteriota; class Minisyncoccia; order Phycocordibacterales; family VMEP01; genus JBAZYZ01. The sequence goes on along the minus strand of CAYHZS010000031.1, from coordinate 9,779 downwards.
CCATTCCAAGTTGAATTGCTTATCGTCGCGCCGGTAATGGTAGCTCCACTCAAATTGTCAATCCGATTCATGGGAGCGATGGCGACAAAATTGGCGTTGCCGGTATATCCGGTCTGGGTGGTGGCGCGGTAAATTTCCGATTTCAGATGATTTTCAACTTCGTTCAGCCTTTTGTTCATGAAATCAAGAGTGACTCCTACTGTCCCGCTTGGGCTAGGAGCGCTTATCACGCGCTCTATTATCCTGCCAGTAGAACCCGTAACCAATGCGCCGGAAGATTTGAGCTGTTCTATTACCAAGCTTGCCGTCGCTTGCGTAATATCCTCCGCGCTCATACCGTCCAGAAATTCCGCGCTTAAATTCCTGACCGTGGTGGAAGAGACAACCGTGAGTGGTGCCGTACCCTGCGGAGCAAAAGATTCTAGTCGGCCGTCTGTCTGAATATTTCCTTTGATGGAAATATTGCCGTTTTTATCCAAAAGGAGAATTTCATTGGCATGCGTGCCGGGCCGAAACCCGAGCACGGTCTGGGAATCCTTAATCCAATTTCTTACGCCCTCAATACTGATGTCAAAAAGTCCGAAGACGACAGGGATCGGGAAAATAAGAAACGCCACAAGCAGAGCTCCGGCCGCAAGCGACAATTTTAATTTGGCGGCGCGTGAAAGGAACGGCGATGGAATCGGAACAGCCGGCAAGGGGTGGGCTTGTCCGCTTAAGTTTTCTATCTGCGGAAGTTTTAACGGGTCAATTTTATTCTCCGTAATTTGTTGCAGGTCGTTGGTCGTTGATTGCTTGCCCCGTAGCGAGCTTTGCTCTGCTACTTGGGGCAAGTTCTTCTTCAGCGCTGGCAAGAATGGCGATGGTGCGTTTTCTTTTTTTGGCCCGAGTGAGGGAAGATCTCTTTCCAGCTTATTGGAAATACCGGAAACAGAATCAGAAAGCTTATCAATTTTTTCTCTTATAATTTGCGTCGCATATTCTCGCCTTATGTCGGGAGCCGGTATTACCGGTTTTTCAGGAACTGTAATGCGCGGGGGAAAAGCGAACGCATCAATTTTTTTATCAGGAACTAATTTTGATTCGTCTTCTTTGTCGGATAAAGCCGGCTGAACAGTTTGCGTTTTGATTGCGGGCGGAACAACGGATTTATACTCTTTAATTGTTTTCTCCTTAAGTTTATCCGCTTCTTCTTCGTCGCGGATAAATCGCGCACCCTCCACTCCGACAAATCTCTGGGTTCCTGTATTTATTTCGCTGGAATCAAAAGTGCCATTTTGCACTTGAGTCCTTATCATCTGGCGACGCATGTAATCATCTAAGATCGCCTTGGTGGTGTACCAGACGTTATCAATTTTTTTACCTGGAAGTTTCTTTTTCCTGGCGAGAAGGCTTAAATATTCCGGACTGTAAGGAGTGAGACGAGCAGCGAGAGCAAGAGGAATCCATTCGTGGTCGCCAGGCGTCCGATGAAATTTATTTTTGTCTTCTATATTATTGTCCATGGGGTATCCGATACGTCGTATCGGGGCTCTATTGCAATGTATTTTAACACGCAATCATTTTTTATATTTCAAAAATTCTGGGGATAAGTAACAAATTTTAAGATATAAAATTTAAAATTAAATTTACAAAAAATTAACGCAAAAAAACCGCGCTTAGCGGAATTTTTAACTAAACAACATAATTTTGACGATTTATCTCTAAATTTTAAATTTTTTAATAAGTCTCTTACACACTAATAACTATTAACACTCATTAATAAACATTGATAAGGTTAAATTAAAACTTCGTTGAAGAATATAGGTATCTTAGAAATCAAATATAAAAATAACTTTTCCCTTAATGCTCCACTTATCCACCGGACCAAGGCGTCTTGAGTCAACACTTACATCACGGTTGTCACCCAACGTATAATACTCGTACGGATCGATTGTCTCGTAGAATACCTCTTCATTGTTCTTGGTTGTATCCCCAGCCAGATAGACCTCCTGCAAGACTTTTCCGGTATCTTCGCGGTTTTCCTTGATTACTATTTTATTCCCTTCAAAAACTATTCTTTCCCCAGGCAAGCCTATGACACGCTTGACGATTTTTTGCAGAGTATCGCGAGGACGCACTACAATAATATCACCACGCTTAGGCTCGCTGAAGGCATACGCCAAGCGGTTAACAACTACGTAGTTGCCATCTTTGATTACTGGGTTCATAGAATCTCCGCGCACGACAAAAGTATCAATAATCAATACGCGTATAACCATCGCAGCAACTAGGCAAACAAGGACTATTTTTATGGTTCGTCGAAAGGTCATAGTATTATTGTATAAAGTATAGTATATGTTGTATAGAGTATAAAATACTATAATACAATTGAGTCACTTTTCATTTGATACTCTATGTCCTATACTCTATACAATATTCATCTATGACCGATAAGAAGTATCTATCCATAAAAGAAGCAGCCGAATACCTTGGGGTTACTCCCCTTACTCTCCGCAATTGGGACAAAAAGGGGAAGCTCTCCCCTACGCGCCACCCCATGAATAATTATCGGGTCTACGATAAAAACGACCTGGATCTACTTTACCAAAAGCTCGGAGAGAAACCGAGAGTAATTCCAAAAGACAAAGTTTACAGAATCCAGGTAAAACACTTAAAAGACGAATAAAAAATAACCTCTCCCGGCTAACCGAGAGAGGTTATTTTTTAGCTAAATTTCCTTATTTTAGTTTTTCCAGAAAAAGAGTTTTTAGTACTTGGGGATTCGCTGAACCTTTCGCCTCCTTCATCCCCTGCCCTACAAGAAATTGAATTGCGGATTCTTTGCCGGATTTAAACTGAGCAACAGCTTCTGAATTCTCGGAAACTATTTTTTCAACAATTTCTCTAAGTTTTTCTTCATTGCTTTCCTGCTTAAGTCCGCGCGATTCTGCTATTTCCTCCGGATCTCCTCCTTCTGAATGCATGATTAAAAGTATATCCTTGGCTCCTCGGGAAGAGAGCTTTCTGGAAACAATCATTTCCATAAGTTTTATAAAACCACCCACGTTGGAAAAAATATTCCCTGTCTTCTCTTTAAGAAGCGCTAGGAGGTCGGACGTTATGTAGTTTGAAGCAAGCTTTATAAAATCCGGGGTTCTGCCGGCTGATACGCTTTCAAAAAACGCGCCAAGTTCGGTGTTTTGAACGAAAAGCTCCGCTGCTTCTCCCTTCAATCCGTAATCTTTGACCAAACGACTGCGTTTGTTCCACGGGAGTTCCGGCATCTCTTTGTTGAGTATTTCTGGTGAAAATTCGGATATTTCCGACAATTTGAGCTTTGGCAGGTCCGGATCCGGAAAATAGCGGTAATCATGGGAACTCTCTTTTTCTCTCTGTGAGAAAGTCTCCTGTTTGCCTTCATCCCACCCGCGGGTCTCCTGCGCTACTTTGCCTCCCCCTTCCAAAACTTCAATTTGGCGCTTTATTTCATAAGCAATAGCCTTTTCCACCACTTTAAATGAATTTAGGTTTTTTACCTCGACTTTTGTACCTAAAGCCGACGCTTCGGTCGGCTCCCCGACCCCTTCAGGGCGTCGGGGTTGGATGCTAATGTTTGCCTCAACCCGCATTTCCCCTTTTTCCATATTGGCATCGCCCACGCGAAGATACCTTAGTAGAAGCTGAAGTTCCTTGGCGAAAGCGGAGGCTTCTTCGGCCGTCCTCACGACCGGTTCTGTTACCAATTCCATAAGAGGTATGCCGGCACGGTTGAAATCAATCAAGGTATAGTCCCCCTTGTCGTGCGTTGAGCGCGCCGTGTCCTCTTCCAAATGAACACGCGTAATGGCCACCCCGTTTAAACTGCCTCCCGACACAATCGGATATTTATACTGACTGATTTGGTAACCCTTGGGGATATCCGGATAAAAATAGTTTTTGCGGTCAAATTCGGTGAAATCGGCTATTGTACCGCCCAAAGCCAAACCAACCTTAACCACGTGTTTGACAGCCTCTTTGTTTATTACAGGCAGTGTGCCCGGATGCGCCATGCAGACTGGGCAAATATTTATATTCGGTTTTTTCTCTTCCGGTTCATTCCGGCAATCACAGAACATCTTTGTCCTAGTTTTCAGCTCCGCGTGAATCTCAAGGCCTATTGTTGTTTTGTATTCAGTAGTCATAAAAATATTTTAAGTTCCTGCTCCATAGCAATCTCCGCCATGCTATTGGAATAAGATTTTAAACCGACAGTAGCTTTACTCCCTCTATTTTCTTTCATACGAGCGATTATACCAGAAAAAATATGCATTCTTAAGGGGAGCTCCAAGTAGCCGAGATACTCCACTTCCCTATACTTAGAGAAGGGCCTGAACAACAAAATACCGTACTACCCATACTTTTATATTGCCACATTTTCACCTTACTCCTTTTACTCCCTTACATTATAATTAGCTATAGCTAATTATAATGTAAGGGAGTAGGTATGCGGAATTATAATTCCATCAGGATTCTGTTATCTTGAAATGACGTTTAAACTTTTCATTCCCCTCGAAACCCTTGACCAGAAAATACTTGATGTGGTCATGCGAATTAAAATAGTCTTTTATGAAGTCAATTTCTTCTTTGCAATTATAAGGGTATAGGAACATTGATTTCTGGAACGGTAAAAACCCCAGTTCTTTCAATTTTATATTAAGGGAGATTCTTGCTCCCCTCTTCGTCTCCGGTATGTCAAAGGTGACTAAGCGCCAAAGGCCGTCCCATCGTTTTTGCTTTTTGAGCGAAAGATTATCAAAATGATATCTGGCAAGTCTTCTTTGTCCCTTACTTGTTATGGATAGGGAGTAGTTTATTCCCTGTTTTCTTATGTTTACAAACCCATTTATCTTCATCGAATGAAGGGTCCTTCCCAAAGAAGATCGTTCTTTTTTGTTTCTCGGCTTGAACAAAGACAATACCGCTGTCATCCCGGGCAGGACGACAAAAGTGGCTACCGCTCCTATCGAAGCCAACGTCAATAAAATATTTTTAACCAGTTCCCCCTTGGAATATTGCGCCATAAATCAACTTATTCTCCCCACACACACCTTTTTTTATTCTTACACTATAATTAGCTATAGCTAATTATAGTGTAAGTGGTGAAATAAGTAAATAAAAATAAAAAGGAATAGGCATAGACTTGGAAACAAAGTCTAGAAAACCGCTACCTTAAGGCCTTTAAGGCACGGAAATAGGTTTGGAAACGCTGCCTAGAAAACTGCTACTTTTCGGACTGTAACAACTTTATAAGTTCGTCTTGGATTTCTTTCACACTTTTGTCGTCGTAGAGAGAAACTGTTAGAACGCTTTTGTTGAGCTTCTTGGTCAACTTTATTATTTTAGACAAATTTTCAGGAGAAACCATGTCACTTTTAGTCAGAACGAGAACTTCTTTCTTTTTTGTGAGGATGGGATCAAATTTTTTAAGCTCGCTACGAACAATTTTGTAAACTTTGCTTATATTTTCATCTTCAAGAGACACGAGATGTGCCAGCATTTTTGTCCGTTTAACGTGGCGCAAAAACTTATGCCCGAGCCCTTTGCCCTCGGCCGCGCCTTCAATAAGTCCAGGTAAGTCGGCTATTATATATCCGAACATCTCACCTAAATTCGGATCAAGAGTCGTAAACTGGTAACTGCCGATTTTCGCATGCGCGTGGGTCAGGGCATTAAGTAGGCTCGATTTCCCCGCATTGGGAACCCCGATAAGACCCAAATCGGCGAAAAGTTCGAGTTCGATGAAAAAATCGGCCGCCTCCCCTTCTTCACCAGGGGTCCATTCCTCCGGACTCCTGTTCGTGGAGCTCTTAAAGTGTTCGTTGCCAAGCCCCCCTCTCCCTCCTTTCAGAAGTAATATTTTCTCCCCCTCATTTTCCAGAGATATAGATTCACCTGTTTTCTTATTTGTAATTATTGAACCTATCGGAAGTTTAAGTTCTATGTCTTCGCCATCCTTTCCATGAAGACTATTCTTGGCTCCGGCCTCGCCATCTTCCGCCGTAAATTCTTTTTTATGTGTATATTTGGAGAGTATGTGTACGTCGCGCACGGAAAGAACATAAACATCTCCCCCTTTTCCTCCGTTGCCTCCGGCGGGTCCCATAAGTGGCCGGCCTTTTCCGCGGAGCCACCTCACTACGCCGTCGCCTCCGCGCCCGGCGCTTAATTTAAGTTTTATTTCGTCGACAAAAGCCATTGGAATAGTTATTAGCTGATAGCTCTTAGCTTATAGGAAAATACGTTAATCCAAATCCACCCCTCCCTTCTTTTCATAATAATGAGCAATCCATTTCTGAATGGCAATAACCGAAACAACAAGCACCGCTACTATAAGCAAAAAGATACTTACCCTATTCGTTACCAGTAAAGCGGCAAAACCAAAAAGATATCCTAGCGTAAGGTATATTAGAACCCATATAACCGTTGCCACGGTTTCGGCTTTGGCAAAAAGCCATAAATCCATGCCGATTACACCAGAGAGGATAAGGGTGGCGTGATTGGTACCATAAATATATTTAGCCAGAACAAGAGAGATGAAGGGACGCTCCTTGAAAGCCGGGAGTAATTTTTGAACAATAGTCTCGAATTTTTTTATTACCGGCTCGGCGCGCTTAACTTTACGAAGATATACTCCTAGGAAATACCACAAAAAATCTCCCACCAAGACGCCGACCAAAGAAACGACCAGAACTTCCCAAGCGGAAAGCGCGCCAACGTGCACCAAAACACCTGATGCTATTAGAAAAGTTTCCCCCTCCACTATCATGGAGAAAAATATCAAAATAAGCGCGGTGATTTTGTGCGCACCGACAAAAGCTACAATCTGTGGGAGATTAGAGAATATCATCTTCGTCTTTCTCCAAAATTTTGTCTCCCAGATAAGTTATGACTGATACGATTAAACTACCCAAAAAAGCGGGCCAAAAGCCGGCCACAGTGAACCCTTTGACAAACATGGATGCCAGATAAAATAGAGCGGCATTTATAACCAAAGCAAACAAACCGAAAGTTAAAAGGGACAAAGGTAAGGTAATAAGCTTTATAATCGGCTTAATGGTAATACTAAAAACACCCAAGACGAGCGCCACATACATCGCGGGCAAAAACCCAGATACTGTTATTCCGGGCACAAGATAAGAAGCGACCAAGACGGCCGCGGCGGCGATAATCCATTTTAAAATAATGCGCATACTATTTTTTCGCCTCAATAGTTTTATTAAATTCCTTAAGAATATGTTTAATTTCTTTTATGTCTGATTTAAGCTCATCTATGTCATCTCTCTCTGTCTTGATTTCCTCTTCAGTTCTTTCTTCAAGTTTTTTCTGACGATTAAGTCCGGTCAAAATAATATCTTCGCCGACAAAGAAGGACACAAATAGTCCCGTCGTAAGCAAAATTACAAAACTAACAAGAAGAGACATTTGCCATGACATTCCTATCCAATCTGCGGCATCCCATATACCGCGCCAAAAAAGGACCACGCCAACACCTCCGATAATGGCGTAGGGAATCGGATAATGACTCAATTTGCTACGAACGCGGTCTTCCAGATAGTCAAAAAATTTTATTATATGACGCATGATTAAAGTTAAAAGAATAAAGTTAAAAGTTTAATGCTCTACGATTTAAGTTCTACAATTCACGACTTCCCTCCGCCCAGGATAAATACGACAACAATTATTATGGCCAAAATTGGCCAATATGTCCTAACATCATATCCGAAATACTGGGCCAAAAAAACCATTCCCAATATGGCCAATATTACAATGGCAATCGAAGCCCCGCCGTTGCGGTTTATAGGTACTGTGTTTTTCATATTGCGCTTAGTATAGCTCCAAATTACCTGACTGGGCAATAGTTTTCTACTTTCCGTGATACTTCTTAATTTTACTTCCGTATCCGCAGTAATTTTACGTAATGTAGAACAACTTTTTCTTGTAATTTTCTGCAACTTTTACACTCGGAAAATACATTGGTGTCGGTAGATTATCGAGATCAAACCATTTCCACTCAACAATTTCATCTGGTTCCATAACCCTTGGTTCTCCGCTGAAATTATCGGAAAATAGTCCAACGGTGACAAAATGCGCAAATTCATTCTTGTCATTATTCACGCAAATAACCTTCACATCTTTCAATAGAAGATTAGTCTCTTCCCGAACTTCACGTTTTGCCCCATCTTCAAACGATTCTCCATATTCAAGTTTGCCACCCGGCATTGTCCAAGTTCCTTCTCCATGTAATTCAGAATCGGCCTTTTCAGGGTCGGAATGCCTCCTACCAAGGAGAACTCTTCCGTCTTTCATAATCATTACTCCGAATCCAGCGCCAACTTTTTTCTTGTTTTGTTGTTCCATATAATTTTATTATACCAATTCCTACACCCCATGACATTTTTTGATACGCAATACTGATGGGAAATTAACTTACGCCAATAAACGGATCTTCGTCCTGCGCAAATTTATCGACATTATCCCAAAAGGAATTCTGCAAGCGCCTCGGAAAAACTTTTATATTTTGAATATCATCCTTGGAAAACCATTGTGCTTTTTCAACCTTACCATCTACATCTTGATCAACATGTAATTCGCTGAGTTCTGTTCCAGCAGCTGGCTTTGCCAGCCAAACAGTTTCAAACGAAATGGAATTCGCAGAATCGTGGAATTCTTGCAAGTATAGCAATCTAATTATTTTAACTTTCAATCCAGTTTCTTCAGATACCTCACGCTCAGCACACTGAATGATACTTTCCTTATCGTAATCCCAACCCCCTCCTGGTGGATACCAAAAGTCTTGATCGCGATTCTTTACCAGAAGAATTTTATTATTCTCTGAATCATAAGCTACAACTCTTGTTACGTTTCTAATTTTCATATTATTTCTTTGACATTAGTCGTTTGTGTTCTTCCGTTTCCAAAAGTCCACAGCGCTTATACTTTTTACCTGATCCGCATGGGCAAGGGTCGTTCCGGCCTGCTTCTGATTTGGCTGGCGCGGGCGTAGCATTTCTGCCCGACGCGCCGGTTGCTACCGAGATGGCGCTCCCCTCTTCATGAACTTCGCTAAAGCGAGTTCCGCCAGAAATGGCTGAGGCACTTGGCTTCATCTGCGGAATGAGGCGTATAAGGGTGGAGTATAAAGATTCTTCCATGTCCTTAAACAACCGAAGCCCGTCGCGCTTGTATTCAATCAAAGGGTCGCGCTGGCCAACCGAACGGAGCCCTACTGAATCCCGCAAATAATCCATCTGCTCTAAATGCTCAACCCAAAGCATGTCCAATATCTGTATGGCCATTTTTCTGAATTCTTCAGAGAATCTTTCCTCCCCCATTTCTTTTTTCTTGTTTTCTATTATTCCGGAATTTTTCTCATCCATGGCGGATATTTCCAAGATAAGATTTTCCAGATAGTCGCGGTCTCCTTTTAGGGCTTTCTGCCTACGTTCGTAAGTAATTTTGCGCTGATGATTCATTACATCGTCATATTCAAGCAAATGCTTCCGGCGGTCGAAGTTGAACCCTTCGATTTTTTCCTGTGCGCTTTCGAGGGACTTTGAAATAAGTGAGGTTTCAATCGGCTGGTCCTCCGGAATGCCAAAACGCCCCATCATTTTTTTTATTGTGTCTGAGGCGAATATGCGCATCAGGGAATCTTCAAGGGAGACGAAGAATTGCGTCTCACCCGGATCTCCTTGCCTACCGGAACGCCCTCTTAGCTGATTGTCTATGCGCCTCGCCTCATGACGCTCCGTGCCCAG
>CAYHZS010000030.1:0-10181 GCA_964361185.1 uncultured Candidatus Saccharibacteria bacterium | reverse complement strand
CACGGCTGACACGGCGATTCCGTGCGGGGTTTCCTGCTCATATAAAAAGCCCCGCGCACACGCGGGGCTTTAAGGAATCCTGATGCAAGGAAGGGTCCTAGACTTCGCTGATGAAGTCGTCGGAGAACTGGTCTTTGTTCAACTCCTGACGGGCCGGTTTGTTCGCCGGTTGTATGTCCCATGCTGACGGGACACACGCCCCGACTTTGAGTTCGGGGAAACTCGGAGGCGACACGATGAAAACAAATCCGCCGTCTTCGGTTTTACGCGCGTATCCGCCACCTTGCGGGGCGTACACCGGGAAATTGCAGCGTTCGGGGTCGAACGCCGACACCCCCGCGAGTTCCGTGAGCGCCTGGCGGTAGGCAATGCGCCCCGCCTGGTCTGATAGTTTCGCATCTCCGGTCGCTTTCCATACCCTCATTTCTTCGCCGTTCGCTATGTCTTTGGCGCGGACACCCGGGTCGTCTGTGTGATGAAGCGTCATCTGAGACTCCTCCTTTTTTAGGAACAATATTGTACAGAGCTATATATAAAAATACGTAATTTGTCAAGTATAAGAATTAAGTGGGGAAAAAGGAAAGCCCTACACCAAGTGGTGAGGGCTTTGTCGGGAAGAAGGAACGGAAGGTGGGTTGGGAATATGGACGCGAAGTGCGAGAGCGAATTTGTGGGTAAGCGTCTTGGGAGACGATTGGAAAATTTAAAGCGCTCTCAGACACTTGCGAACATATTCCCAACGAACCTAACTGCCTATAGGTTAGCAGATTAGCCGTAAAAAGTCAACCCCAAAATATACCAACATTCTGCAGAATGTTGGTATATTTTGGGGTAATATCAAAAAAGTCCTGCGCGTGACGTGAGGCTTTTTTTTATGTAGGATTGGAAAATGACACCAAGTGAAAAACTGAAAAAGGTGGTTGAATATTACGAGGGGCAAGACGGGTTTAGATACGGCCTGAAGATTGTTTCGCCATTCGCGGATGAATACAAAAAGCTTGTTTTATATGGCGCGGAATTTGTGGAAGTATTGCCCGGCAATACCGAAATAATTGAGAACGATTGCTCCCGCCACCGCCTTATCGTGGCGCATGTTAATGAAAACGCGGTTTTTGAATACGTTGAAACGGCGAAAGGGGAAACAAGCGCCAAGTGCGATATTTATGTATTTTTGCGCGGACGCGGAGCCAAAGCGAAAATTTCCGGACGATATGACATTTCCGGCGGGGTGCTCGACCTATATCACAAGGTTTATCACGAAGCGCCGAATACAGTTTCCGAAATAATTACCCGCGGAGTTTTGCGTGGTGGCGCCCATGTTATTTACCGGAGCGATATAGTTATGGAAAAAGGATTAACAGGGCTGTCCGGTATACAGGACGGGAAGTTTCTCACTCTTTCCAAAGAGGCCAAAGTGGACGCCATCCCGTCGTTAAATATTGCCTCAAATGCAGTTAACTGTTCGCATTCGCTTTCAATCACAAACATTACGCCCGAAGATTTGTTTTACGCTGGAACTCGCGGTTTGGGTGAAAAAGAAGCGGGTGAACTTTTGGTCAGTGGGTTTTTGAATATATAAAAAAACAGCCGCGTGTAGCGACTGTTTGAAAACGGAAACCAATTACTCCGGCTGGATCCTCGGTTTTTCGGGTAACTGTTTGTAGTCAATTACCTTGACCAGTACCGTGCCGACGCCTTCTGATGAAGCGATTTCTCTTTCGATCTTTCGTACCTGGTCGATATCCGTAAGTAATCCATCGACGACAGTTTCCATGTTTCCTATCTTGGCGACCCTGTCCTCATGAAAGGTGTTTATTGCGTAGGACACAAAATACCTCGTTTCCATGGCAGTACTCCCTATGCTGGTTGCTAGAAACAAGTAAATATTAAAAATACTGACTTGTCAAATATGTTTAAAAATGGCATAATTGCCGAATATTTATGTTTGACGTAAACAAAATCAAGGAGGGTTTTCCTATTTTTGAGAACTATAGGAAAGAGGCGGGCGGGGAGCTCGTCTTTTTGGACAGCGCGGCATCGTCACAGACACCCAAGCAGGTGGTTGAAGCCATGGACGATTACTACTTCAAATACCGTTCAAATATACACAGGGGCGGTTATAAGATAGGCGAGCAGGCTACGAACAGCTATGAGGAGGCGCGCGAGGTAGTGGCTAAGTTCATAAACGCCGAAACCAATGAAGTTATATTTACTGGCGGGGCGACCGCATCTTCAAATATGCTCTGCTACGCGCTGGAAGAAAATATAAAATGGCAGGCAGGCGATGAAGTTGTAACAACTATTTTTGAGCACCATTCAAACCTACTTCCGTTACAGGAGATGGCAAAAAGGAAAGGCTTGAAATTAAGGCATTTTGAAATGACACCCGATTTTAATATTGATTACGGTAATATTGATGCTCTTATAAATGAGCACACAAAAATAGTTTCAGTAACGCTTGCGAGCAATGTGACGGGCGCGATTACGGATGTTAAGAAAATTACTGAAGAGGCGCATAAATACGGCGCGATTGTGATTGTGGACGCGACCACGGCCATGGGGCATATGCCGATTGACGTGAAAGATTTGGGCTGTGATTTCCTATTCTTTTCGGGACACAAAATGTGCGGACCGACGGGCATCGGGGTTTTGTACGGGCGGAAAGAAGTTTTGGTGAGTATGCCACCTTCATTTTTTGGAGGAGGAATGGTAGATGACGTCGGAATGGAAAAATCAACTTATAGTTCTGCGCCATTCCGCTTTGAAGCGGGAACGCCGAATATTGCGGGAGTTATCGGGCTTTCGGAGGCGGTAAAATATCTTGAATCCATAGGCGCGGAAAACATAAAAAAGCATACGGAAAAACTCACGGAATACGCAATCAAAAAATTGTCGGCAATCGGTGGCGTAAAACTTATCTGCGAAAAAGATGCTTCAAAAAACATAGGCATCGTATCTTTTACTGTGGAGGGCATCCATCCTCATGATGTTGGTGAAATACTGAACCGTAATCATGTGGCTATCCGCGGAGGGCATCATTGCGCACAGCCTCTCATGAAAGCGCTCGGAATAGGGGCGGTAAGCAGGGCGAGTTTTTATATTTACAATACCGAAAGCGATATTGATAAACTGGCGGAAGGAATAGAAAAAGCAAAACAAGCTTTTAGCTTATAGCTGATAGCTTTTAGAAAATACAAAATGCAACAGGAATTATACAAGGAAAATATACTGGAACTTTACAGGCATCCGCATAATAAGCGGGAGATAGAGGACGCCACGCATAAGGGAGAAGGGGTGAATCCAAGTTGCGGGGATAAAATAACTTTCTACCTTAAGCTTAAAGATGATAGGGTAGAAGATGTGTCTTTTTGGGGTGACGGATGTGCTATAAGTATGGCGACGGTGTCCATGCTTACGGACAAGATTAAGGGACTGACGATTAACGACCTACGAGCCATTGCTCCGGGCGACATATACAATATGCTCGGCGTGAAAATAAGTCCGGGACGCGTGAATTGCGCGCTTCTGGGGTATGAAGCGATGAACCACGCCCTATTTGGAAGCAAGGCTTCCAAATAGGGCGCAAGCTTGTAGCTTACAGCTTTTAGCTTTTAGGGAAATACAAAATGCAAAATCATAGATTAGAACTGAAAAATATTACAGTAAATAATAACGGCAAAAAAGTTGTTGGCGATTTTTCGCTCACGATAAATTCTGGCGAAGTACATATACTCATGGGCCCGAATGGTTCAGGTAAATCAAGCTTGGCTAATGCTTTGTTCGGCCATCCGAAATATGAAATTTCAGAAGGAAAAATTTTACTGGATGGCGAAGATATAACGAATCACGCTACAGACAAGAAAGCGAAACTGGACTTGTTTCTTTCAATGCAGTATTTGCCCGAAATCGCGGGAGTAACGATGGGGCAATTTTTGTTTAAGGCTTATCAACAGATAAAAGGTGGTGATGATTCAGTTTTAGATTTTCATAAAAAAATATTAGAAAAGGCGAATGAATTCGGAATAGATAAATCGCTAATATCTAAGCATCTAAATAGCCAAATATCGGGAGGGGAGAAGAAGCAAAGCGAAGTGCTCCAAATGGCCATTTTAGGGCCCAAATTTGCCGTTTTGGACGAGATAGATTCTGGGGTGGACATTGACTCTCTTGGCAAAATTATGGGCGCCATAAACCAATTGGCCAAAAACGGGACGGGCTTCCTTTTGATTACTCACTACCCGAATATTCTCAAAAAAATTACGCCTGATTATGTACATATAATGAAAGAAGGGCGCATCGTAAAATCCGGCGGGCATGAGATTATTGGTGAAATAGAAAAAACGGGGTTTAATGAATAATTACAAAATTTTAATTTCAAATTTCAAAATAATGTATCAATAAGCAAATTTTTGAAATTAAAACATTAGAAAATTATTTAAAAATTTAAAATTAGACATTTAAAATTAATTATGATTACCAAAGAACAAATAATTGAAGCGCTGAAAACCGTGAAAGATCCGGAGGTGGGGATTGACCTTTGGACACTCGGGCTGATTTATGACATTAAAATAGGAGAAGAGGGGGTAGATATTTTAATGACACTCACGTCGCCTTTTTGTCCGTTTGGCAATGAAATAGTTTTGTCGGTTGAAGAAGCGGTAAAAAAACTGGGAATGGAAGAAGCGCGGGTGGAACTCACGTTCGAGCCCGCGTGGCAATCTTCGGAAGAATTACGGACGATGCTTGGAATCTAAACAAAAAAACGCCTGATTGGGCGTTTTTTTGTTTAGATTCAGTTAATTACTGAAACATTTTAAACAGCCAGCCGAAGAGACTTATCCTGCTTTCGTTTGCCTTGATGATACCACTTAACCTTTCTTTTTCAGAATTCAGAGTCGCTATCTCTTTATCAAGCTCCACCTGCATTTCAGGAGAAACCTTATTCCTTATGTCACTCAATTTATTTATGTGATTTTCTGTCGTGACGATATAGCTCCTTAACTCACCGAGATTTTTGAAGTCAGCGCCGATAAGCAGAGTTATCAAAGCATTTCTGCCCTTTACTTCGTCTATAGCTTTGGCAGTTTTATCTTTGCTATCGCTCTGTTCTTTGGCGACCTCACGCACCTTTTCTCCTATGCCTTTGTCGCTTGTGGTGCTCGCCATATTAAGCAGAGAGCGGACAAAATTACTGATTTCGCTCCTGTGTTCCTGGGCTCCTTCGTCAGCATCCTTCCAATCCTCGTCGTTATCATCATCACCTTCTTCGATGTCGGTGCTCGAGGCGTTTTTCGCGTTCTCGCGGTTATTTTCAAACTGCTTTTTTTGAGCTTCCCATCTAATTTCGGCTTCCTTTTTGGTTGCCTCAGAAGCTCCTTCGAGGGCTTTTTTCTCCGCTTCGCGGTTTAATTCCATTTGTTTCTGCTGTATTTCTGCAGATGAATCAGATTCATTATATTCCGCTTTGGCTGATAATCCGTAAGACGCTATTGCGCCCAGAACAGCAAACACTGTTAAAAACACTAATATATTTTTGTATTTCATATGTTTATTATGACGGATAATTCGCTATTATATTACATTATTAAAAACCCCTCCAAGGGCGGGATTTTTAACAAGTATAGACATGATACTTACTTCAGCAATTCGTCAATCGCGGCCTGAATCTGCTCTTTTGGCTGGGCGCCTACTATAAGCTGGTTTTTCCCTTTGCGGTTCATTATGACAGTTGAAGGAGTTCCTGAAACTCCGGCTTTGGCGCCATCAGCCATATCAGATTTGACCCGTTCCGCGTATTTCCCGCTATCCAGACATTTCTGAAAGGAGGTCGCATCTAACCCAACTTTGGTTGCAATTTTCGGCAGTTCGGCCGGGTCAAGTCCATTATTCCCGGGAGTAATTTCATAGAGTGTATTCACATATTCCCAGAATTTATCGTTTCCTCCGAGTTCGGCGGCGCACTCCGAAGCCTCTGCTTCCTTTTTGGCTTTATCATGGAAATCGAGCGGGAAGTGGCGGTAGACCCAGGCAACTTTACCGTTTGAATTATCCACTATTTCCTTCACGGTTGGATGAAAACGTTTACAGAATGGACACTCAAGGTCTGAAAATTCTATTAAAACTACTTTGGCATTTTGGCTACCATAATAATGATCTTTATTACTGATTGGGTTAACAGTTACGTCCTTGGTGGGAGGCGGTCCACCAGCTCCCTGACCTGGTGCTTGTGTCGGGGCAGGGGCTTGCTGTGCTACAGAGCCGACAGAACCAGTTGAGGCACCGGACGCGTAAATCGCTACTGCTATTAGAAAACCGGCAACTATTACAGCCGTTGGCATATTGATATTAAAACCTTGTTCGTGTTTTTCCATGAGATAAACTAAAAATTAATAAATATTAAATAAGTATCGCATTATTGTACCATAATAATGTCACCGTCAAAGAGTAACTGTTAATTTCTGCGTTTAGAAGGTCTTTGTTCGGGCACGTCCATTACCTTCCTTTCTATTCTATCAGCAGGACGCAGTTTTTTCATAAGTCTGCGAGGGGCGATTGGATTATGTTTATAGTGATACAAAAGATCATTCAAATACCACAGACCCTCTTCACTCGAGAGCCATTCTGAATCCGCTTCTTTTTCGAGGTCTATGGGGAGAGTGTATCCAACAAGCGTCTTTCTGCCAGTCTTATCTTTGAAATACTCATTAAAATAAGACATGGCGAGTTCGCGGGGAGATGAATAAACAGCGTCGCGATAGCGGAGTACGGCATGATTCGTTTTGGATAAAGCGCCGTACCGGTCGCCGTCCCTAAATATCGTTACCACGTGATCTTGGTCTTGGTGGCTCGTGGTGAGATGCATTATTAAAGGGCGCTTGCCATGATACCAGAGGACGGCGGCCGCGAAAAACGCGCCTTCTATACAATGAGCGGTATTTTCGCGGAGTACCCGGAGCGGGGACATGCAGGTTTCCCCGTCTTGTTCGAAATTTTGAGGCAGGGAGTTTAAAAAATCCTGGATTTTTTGCGGGGTATTCAGGCGGTCAAACAACGCACGTTCTTTTTTTGAGAGCCAGCTGAAAACTTTTTTTACCATCTGCCTATTATAATGTTCCGTTGACAATAGCGGAAGCCCGTGAGAGTTTATGGATAGTTGAACACACGAGGAGATTCCCATGAATGCAATGAGGAAAGGCGAACTGGAAAGACGCGGACGGCGGTATCGCTGGTATGTCGAGCCGAAAAACCAGCATACCAATGAAAGCATCTGCATGATGTCATCGGAGGAGAATATCTATCCCGGACGCGTATGTAGCGACGGACATCCGCATGATTTGTTTGAAACCACCAGGCCGTATGTGGATTTTCTGATTCGCAGTAGGAGAACTCAGCCGGCGCTCGATTTCCGCGTCTGGGTCCAGGAAGGCGACGGAATGGTGAGGCGTTGGTATCTGGAAAAGAAATCGGCGCGTGTGCGCAAGGTAATTGGCAACAAGAAGCCAAGTCGCGGAACCGTTACCGTATCCCACCGCTGAAGCATCTTGAAGCAAGCAGAGCCCCGTATTTCGGGGCTTTTTCTTATGCCAGCAAAACAAAAATCCCCCGACATTACGTCGGGGGATTTTTGTTTCAAGCGCGATTAGTAATCGCGACGAGGACGCTCTTCCATGGGGCGAGCTTCGTTGACCGTAAGATTACGGCCTCCGAAATCCTTGCCATGGAACATCTCAATCGCTTTCTGAGCTTCTTCGTCCGTTGACATTTCAACGAAACCGAAACCTTTCGAGCGACCTGTCATCTTGTCGTTGATGACAGTAGCTGAGACCACACTTCCAGCCTGTGAGAAGTGATCTTTAAGATCATCTCCAGTGCTGGTGTAAGGGATACCCCCTACATATAGCTTTTTTGCCATACAGCAGTTCACGTTAGTCTTTATATTTAAACGGTAAGCGACTAACATACTTCTCTACGGTTACCGTTTCAGACTAACGCCTTACGCGAGAAAACCTAACGAGAAACTTACACAAGAAAGAGTATACACGAAAACGGCTAAAAGTCAACATAAACAAAAATCCGCCCGGACCGCGATTAAGCCAGCCGGGGCGGACCTGCCGGTAGGCAGGGTTTCTTAGTGTAGGACGCGAGGGGAAGCCAATTCGTTGCCGTCTTGGTCGGTTACGCTGGCTTCTTCGTCGATGAGGTAATGGACAGCCGCGAGGATCTCTTCCAGCGAGTCTCTCATGTCGGCGGACATCTCCAGTTCCTCATCCATACCCTCATTTTCATACGGGAGAACAGATACATCTATCTGGCGCTCCAGTTCTGGCAGTTCGTCGGCGGTTATGATTTTGCCGCCAGTCAGTTCCTTGGCCAAAACGAGGGCTTTTTTCTTGCTCGCGACTTCCTCGCTCTCCTCTCCGTTCGCGAGAACGATGTGTCCATGTTTCTTGCACCTTGGACAGATGTAGAAATACGCCGCGGAGCATACTAGAGTGTTCATCGCGCCTCCTGTATTAGTTTTTCGCGCCATAGCGCAACAGCCTATTTTTGACGATATAGAATAAGAGTCCGCCTGTCAACGTAGTTTTATACCGCAGGTAACCTTTCGTCCGTGCCAATGGTTGTAAAGATGAACAGGTCGAATGTACAATAATTATAAACCAAATATAATTGATGTGACGTAACAAAACGCCAAAACATCCTGAACAAGAAAGATTCCCGCTTAGGCGCGGACTCTTTCTTGATAAGATAGAGATAAAGAGTAAGATAATACCACCACGCGACTATATGTTCAAAAGTTTAAGCCGAAACGATGACGCCAAAGAGATGCTTTCTGACGAGGCTCTCTTTGCTTCTTCGCTTAAAGATCCGGCGCTATTTGCCTTAATTCTTGACCGGTATCAGGAGGCGTTCCTGCGGAAGGCGGAATACATAGTGAAGGACAGAGATATTGCCGAAGACATAGTACAAGATACGTTCGTTAAAATTTACCGCCGGGCAAAGAGCTTTACGCCTCAGGGAGAGGGTTCATTTAAGGCCTGGGCGTACAAAGTTCTTATGAATACTTCCTTCACTTATTATCAGAAAGTAAAAGGAAAGATGGAGACGTCTTTTTCTCCGGAAATGGCCGAGCTTTTGCCCGACGAAAAAGAGACGGAGGGCAGGATGAACATGGAGTTAAAGGACTATGTTGTTTCGATACTTTCTCGAATGCCGTCCCATTTGTCGGAAATACTAAATGAGTTTTTCATAAAAGGAAAAAGCCAGGAAGAGATAGCAAATGAAAATAATCTTTCCGTGGGGGCGGTCAAGGTGCGCATATACCGGGCCAAAGAGGCTTTCCGAGAAACCGCGACAAATTTTCAATAAATAAATATATGACAGAAAAACAACTGCGATTAAGAAACAAAATAATGAGGCGTGTTTACTTAATGTATGCGCTTCGCAGAATACTTTCACCCAAGGCGGTGAAGCTATACATAATCGGAGTGTTCCTGTTTGAGCTCTCTCCTTTTTCGCCATATCTTTCCGTAAAGAATATCTTCGCCAATATGCCTCCGCTTTATGACCTGAAAGCCCTCCTTGTCTTTCACACAGTGGCCTTTATGAATACCCAGTTTATTGTACAAATTTCGCTTATAGCGGTGGGGGCAGTTCTCATGACGTATGCTTACAGTCTGGTAAGGAATATGGCCGATAAATCGGCCCATTCCGGCCTTGCCGGGTAAGTTATTAACGGCGACTACTCAATATTTTTTAGAGGGGGATAACGCTCTAGATTATTTTTTTTGCCTATCCCATACTATATGCATAAAGTAGAAGTATTAATCGCTAAGAAATAATAATCAATATTATGAAAGGATTGCATATGGTTGCGTTCATCCTTCTTATCGTGGGAGGTTTGAACTGGGGCTTGTCGGTATTTGGCTGGAATGTCGTCGAGATGTTACTCGGAAGCTGGCCGGCAGTTGTGAATCTTGTTTATGTTTTGGTCGGTCTTTCGGCTGTGTACGAAATCGCCACGCATAAAGCCAACTGCAGGATGTGCGGAGGCTCTGCTTCTGTGTAATTTCAATCAGCAGAATCCTCTGTTAAAAAAAACACCTCCCGACGTACGTCGGGGGGTGTTTTTATATGAGCAGGAAACCCCGCACGGAATCGCCGTGTCAGCCGTGATTTAG